>NZ_JADBTF010000420.1:0-6198 GCF_020246295.1 Microcystis sp. M090S1
AAGTAGGTGGGTGGAATTAAATATAAAATGAACGTAGGTTGGGTTGAAGCATGAAACCCAACGCCCGCATGGGTTACGCTACCGCTAACCCATCCTACAAATAATTGTGCCTACCTACTTATAGGTTTATTCCTAATCAATTGCAACACCCTTTAATAATTCATCGATTTCTTTAGCCATTTCCTCTGTGTAAGGAGTGAGAGAAGAAGGGTTTTTAAAGGCATCTTCTACCAAAAAATCTAAAAACATACGCAGCATTTTATTTTTGCTAATTTTTGAGCTTTGATTATTACCACTTTTTCAATAATCTAATAAAGCTTTTCGGGGAAATCTAGTTTTTAGTTTTGCCATAGCTATCACTTATGCTCGTCTCATTTACCCTACTCAATAATTATAGGCTTTATTTGGCAATATTTTCTAAGGGTAAGGCTAATCCGCAGCCCCAACGTTTGAGAGAAACCCCTTCAGTGGGGAACCAAGATTCCTGCCAATTTTGCCAAGATGGTAAGGGGTTTTTTAAGCGATAAACTGTTCCTGCGGGAACTGCATAACGTCCCCTAGATAAGCGCTTAACTTTATCTTTTCCTCCGAATCGATAACGATAGGTTATTGGTCTTTCGGTGTTGAGGGTTTCTAATTGCCAATCACTGGGATTGCGAGTTGATAGGCGATTTGTTCCCCAGATTGCGGCAGTAATGAGGGCAAAATATTGACCGACATCTTGATTAAATAAAGTTTGGAGATGGCTGCTTAGTTCAAGTGATTTAACTTCCACTAGATGGGATTCCCCACCAAAGCGATACCAGCCATTTTCTAGGGGTTGATTAGCTAAATAAACTAGACAAGCATCTGGATGTAACTGAACGGCATTTTCGAGGAATAATTCTCCAGTTTTTACCTTTCTTTGCTCCTCTAACAAACGCGGATGGAGATGGGGATGATATTGCCACGGAGAACCATAGGCTTTTTGAGGATTATACCATTGGTTGATAGGAATCCAACTATCTCGATCGAATTTTCCCTCAATTTGTTTACTGTCTTTCTCTTGCCATTTTTCTTGCCATGTTAAGGTGTGTTGAATTTTTCCATTGTCGTTATTTTCTTGGTCTTGAAAATAATTTGCGAGGGTTTTTTTAGCCAAATAAATAAAGGGAGTGGGGACAAAAAAGTTATCTGGTTGTTCACTGTTTGCCCAAAAAGGGCCGGCAATTTGTAAATCGCGAATATTGGTGGGATTGCTGTGAGCAAATAGTCCCGAAACTGTGGCAGCAGTAGGGGGAAAACGATTTCCTGAACGTCCAACTAGATTTTCTGGAGACAGAAACGGACCGGCGCTACCGTAGAGAAATCCCAAAGGTTTAATTATGATCAGATATTGCAACATTTTTCTATGTTTAGGTGAGATGATTGGCCACTTTTGAGAGGTTAATTACCCAGTTATTTTTATCTTGGTGAGAGGTGGTATCGATGGGTATATTTTGATTAAAATAAAGGTTAAAAACTGCATTGGCAATATCGTGATTATCATCGGTAAAAGCGCGGCGATTTTCTAAAGTTGCTATATCATTATAGAAATGTGTCCAGTTTTTTCCTTCACTGCGATCACAATAACTATCGAGGATATCTTTTAAGTTTTCCCAGGGACAAACCCACTCTAAATAGTTACCACTGTTAAAAAGGATTCGCACCGCTAGACGATTTTTACCTTGATTTTTAGCGGATTTTTCTGCTTCTCGACATTGTTGCAATATGTCACGCTGAGGAACTCCTGAAGCTGCCCAAACAAAACCGACGCTAACAGTTATATCCTCAGAATAACCGTGTTTTGGCCAGATTTCTCGATGAAATTTATCAAACCAATAGAGACAATCTTGTAGGGTTAATTTTGGTTCGGATTTTTGGGAAAACAAAACCCCTAGAAAGTCATCTCCTCCCGCATAAATAATGCGACCAAAGTTAAGATAATTTTCTAGTTCTTCTCCCCATTGTCGCATTTTTTGACTAAATTTTTTTCTTAAGGAGATTGGCAGATTTTTTAGGTAATTTCCCATCCCGTCACCGTCCCCTTGAAACCATCCTGTATAGGATTTTTCCTCGTAGCGATTTAGTTCCACAAATTTTTTAGGAAGTTCTAGGTTTAAAGGCTTGCCAATATCATATAATGTAATCATTCTTTTGACTAATTCGGGAATGCTAAGACGTTCGGTTTCATCGAGGATAGCATTAGAAAGTTTTTGACTTAATTGCTGATAAAATTCGGTGATTTGCTGATTTTGTTGGGAAATACTAGAATATAAAGGATGGGTTTGATCCGTCATTCCATACCAAACAATGGCATCGGAACCTGATAAGCTAGAACTTTCTCCTTGCCAATTAATTCCCGTCCAATCTCGTTGATATTTTTTCTGTTGCAGACTTTTAAACGCACAATCGATCGAGTCCTCTTGCGCCCAGAAGAATTCCCAAGTATGATTAATCCATAGGTTCCATTCTCGTCGCCAAGTATAATTGTATTGTGGTAAATTTTGTTCAATCCAAACCCGACACTTATTAACCACTTTTTGCCATGCGTCATTGAAGACTTGTTCGGCCTCTTTTTTGGGAAAATTACCCGCGATTAAGATTTGGTTGGGAGTTCCTCTTTTAACGTCAATTAAAGCCGGAGAAATAAGGCTACATTCAGGATATTTATCCGCTGCCTGACAGATAGCATCGGCAAGATAGGATAATAAAAAAGAACCACCGTATAAGTCCCTTAGTTTACGCGATTTTTCGATGAATCCTTGCACAGGAGCAAAGGTAATTACAGTATAGTTCATTTTATCTTTATTGTCCTCGATAAAGTTTAAATTCCTGAAGATTAATAAGATTTCTGTAGGTAGAATTTTCGTATTGAGTTAGGAGAATTGGCCAGTATTGTTGAACGGCCATTCCGACAAGTATTCCCAAAGTTATAGGCATGGAATAAACTAGCTTAATCTCTTGATAGTTTTTTTGTTGAGCGATGTTGATAGTTTTAAAGATTTCTCTAGAATATTGTAGCCAATCTTCATTTTTTTCAATTGTACCACTGCCTTTACTTTTCAGATAAATTAAATCGCCGTAGTTTTCAATACTCTGATCATTAAGATTAATTTTATGGGAAGAAACATCGATGGCTATAGTTACTCTATCTTGACCTTTTTCGGTGACAACACGCTCAAATTTTTCGTATTCTTTAATATCTTCTTTAAGTTTGCGATCGCCAATTTCCACCACAGGATAATAACTATCAGAAGATTTATTATATTGAAAGATTTTTACTCCTTCGGTAGCGAGAATAGTACCGACCATAATAGCGACGCTAATCGGACCGATATAGGCAAGATAAATAATAGTATTTTGGGGAGTTTTTTTCTTAAGTTTCTCTAGATTATAGCGTAGTATTTGCAGAAAAGTTTTCAGCATTTCTTGATCATAAATATCACAGGAGTAGTTAAAAATTAAATCTGTTTCACTAACATTGAGATACTGGTCAAGATTATTTTTATGATCTTTGTATTTATTTTCTGTTTCGATGATATTAAAAAGCGATTGCAGAGCCTTATTACTATTGGCAGGATTATCAATATTAATCACTATCGGTAGAGGAATCGCCTGATGTTTATAGAGGTCGTATTTCTGAGATTCTAGCCAGATACCGATGATAACTAGAGCCAAAGTAATCAGAAAAATTAGATAATATCCCTGGCCAAATTGATCGGCAATTAGTGCCAAAATAGCGGCGATGGCTAATGCTGCATTGGTGAGGGGATTAAAGATAATATTATAGGGATATTGACGCAGATTACCCAGGACATTTTTAAGAGATTTCAGCATAATTTTACTAGAGATTTAGGGTATAATATCGAGAAGACACAGAGACAATTCGGGAAAAACTGCCGAACTAATGCGCTCATAAAGACGATATAATTTTTGTTGATATTCATCACCTTCTAGCTGAAAAATAGTCAAAGTAGGCTGTTTGGGTTTACCGATAAAAGAGATGCCACCCAATCCACGAAAATCGACAATCCAATATTCAGCAATACCTAAAGATGAGTATTCTTCAACTTTGCGTGCATAATCATCTTGCCAATTACTACTAACCACTTCTACCACTAATTTAATTGCTTGGGAGCTAGTTAAAATTGCTTGTTTTTCCCAGAGAGGTTCGGTGCTAAAGTCCACTTCATCTAAAATGATGACATCGGGACGTAAAGCAGTAGCTTGACCGGATTCTGGACGGAGCAAACAGTTTTTAGGAATTGTCCAGGGTAGATGTAATCGCAAGATTTCTCCCCACAGTCTTCCTGCGATTTTTCCCGCTACGGATTCCTGAGGTCCAGTGGGTTCCAAGTCTCGCAACTCCCCGTCAATTAATTGATAGCGTGGGTCATCTCCATACTGGTTTAAAAAGTCTTCAAAAGTGAATAATTTAGGAGATAAGTAGGTCATGATTTTTATCGGATTAGACCTAAAGCTTGTTGTTGTTATCCATGATACTGATTGCTCGCCAGAATCGGGGGATTTTGGGGGTTAAAAAATCCTTAAAAAAAACTCCCCCCCCCGCTACCCTCCTTAATCAGTAGCTAGACAATTAATTACAGATAATTACTTAAGCAAAATTAATTACACATCGAGAGGCGGAAACTGTACGCTAAAGTAGTAGAAAGGGTCAATCCTCAAGAGGATGATGTGCGCTTCTATGGGATTTCCGAAGAAGCTGTCTCTAGATTATTGGTGATGGGAGGTTCTCCTCCTCAACCACCCCCAAATCTCTACATCATCTAGCTTGTCCCCCAACTCTTGACTGAAAATCGATGCACCCCCTCCCCGACCTAAAACCCCGATTCTCTGGTTGAGGTGCGTCGATTGCTCTCCCAGTCAGGGTTCTACCCTTTAGTATCGGGACTTTTACCCCCCCCAATACCACTTTTTAACCCTCTTTTTGCAGGTGCGTCGATTTGGGGGTCTGTCTTCCCCTCTCGATGAGACTTTCCAAGGGGTACTCCTTACCTATTAGGTCAAATAGGATTAGTTGGAAACAAGCAGGCTATTCCTGCTATTGTGACGCCTATTATGCCTTACCTATTAGGTCAAATAGGATTAGTTGGAAACGCAGGATAGACGATTAAAGGATCCCGCAGTAGTTGGGTGGCCTTACCTATTAGGTCAAATAGGATTAGTTGGAAACCATTAAGATTGAAAGCCTCGACTATTACCCTCTGGACACGGGGATCCTTACCTATTAGGTCAAATAGGATTAGTTGGAAACCCTTTCATGCTTACCACCTGATCAAGCCGAAAGGGATTGCCTTACCTATTAGGTCAAATAGGATTAGTTGGAAACGCTAGAGGCTTAATAATTGCTGAAACATTAGGAATGCCTTACCTATTAGGTCAAATAGGATTAGTTGGAAACGTAGTTTTAACAATCTCCCAGATTTCAGATAAAATTCCTTGAACCTTACCTATTAGGTCAAATAGGATTAGTTGGAAACTAAAAAAGTAGGGCTAATTCATGAATTAGCCCTACTCTTACTCCTTACCTATTAGGTCAAATAGGATTAGTTGGAAACCATCTAATACAGTTTTTTCCATAATCAAACCTCTTTTTTCCTTACCTATTAGGTCAAATAGGATTAGTTGGAAACTTTTCTGGGTGCATATGGGGAAAATGAATGCGACTGCCTTACCTATTAGGTCAAATAGGATTAGTTGGAAACGTACCTTGTCATGGCGGACTTTATCGAATAACTCGAGACCTTACCTATTAGGTCAAATAGGATTAGTTGGAAACAAGGCTTTCTCCAAGATTTCCGGATTCAATACTTGTCCTTACCTATTAGGTCAAATAGGATTAGTTGGAAACCCCTCGTAAAAACTCCGCTCTACCTTTCTTTCTAGACCTTACCTATTAGGTCAAATAGGATTAGTTGGAAACATTTGCTTCATGGTCATCCCCCCTGTCGTATCCTGGCCTTACCTATTAGGTCAAATAGGATTAGTTGGAAACTTTTCTGGGTGCATATGGGGAAAATGAATGCGACTGCCTTACCTATTAGGTCAAATAGGATTAGTTGGAAACTAGAAAAAGGGTTTATAAAGAAACCCTTTTTCTGCCTTTCAATTTTGTCGAAATATCTATAAGTAGGTGGGTGGAATTAAATATAAAAT
>NZ_JADBTF010000421.1:0-8449 GCF_020246295.1 Microcystis sp. M090S1
ACGGCCACTTTGAACAAGTCGAAAAAATCTCATGTTCAACCTTATTTCCTAGAAAGTTTTACTCGTTCAAGGCCGAATTTGAAGTCTTTTCTGAACGAAACCCCCTACTATCTGTGGTCAAGGTTTAGTTTTTAGCTTGGTTATCGCTTTTTCCATTGTAGGTTAAAGCCGTCCTAAAAGGACGGGGTTTTCAACCCAAATTTTCGATAACCCGACTGCACTAACTTTTGAGCAAAGGAAGGCAGCTTGGTCTGAAGTTTCTCGTTTGCTAATGACATAGAATAGAGCCAGTAAAGACTGTACAACCCACTACATCCCTTAGTATTCCCATTTTTTCACCGCAGCTAACAGGTAAAAGAAAATTTATTGTCGGCTACTTATAAGTAGTCGTGCAAAATTAATTTCCTAGTCGAGACGGGAGACTCCGAGACGGGAGACAGCTATCAGGGATCAGATTTAAGTTTTTAGTTCACTGTTTACTGATCACAGCAAAAAGCGTTCCACTGACGGCTTAGATGTATAATTAATTTTGCTTATACCATTTTTCTAAAGTAATGGTAGAAATAGTTAATTACCCTCACCCCCAACCCCTCTCCCTTTCTGGGAGAGGGGAGTAGTATGCCTGCCATGAATCAAGAAAAATGCTGTTAGGTACTCAAGAATAGTTATTATTCGCTCAATGCTATCGCTGTTTATGCTTGACTCTCACTGGATTAACAGTGGACCTGTTGCATAATTAATTTTCGAGGGTTCAAAAATGGGAAAAATAGGCATGAGGTAAAAATAAAAAGAGCAGAAGAGGTCATGGTTTCTAGGTTATGCCTGTTAAAGGT
The DNA here is from genome assembly GCF_020246295.1 of Microcystis sp. M090S1. Taxonomy (NCBI): domain Bacteria; kingdom Bacillati; phylum Cyanobacteriota; class Cyanophyceae; order Chroococcales; family Microcystaceae; genus Microcystis; species Microcystis sp. M090S1. The sequence continues at coordinate 834 of NZ_JADBTF010000421.1, forward strand.
ATCTTTCTTATCCTACACTTGTAACACCAATCTGTTTAGTATTTGGGAGAAAAAAATTATGCGGACAGGGGAGATGGGGAGATAGGGGGAGTGGGGAGAAAGATTCGAGCATTTATACTAAAATCTAAGATAGCCGGTTTAATATCGTCTCAGGGATCAAAACTAAAGCGTAGAATAGAGAAAATATGTGGACTTTTATTGATTTATTTGCCGGTGTAGGAGGATTTAGAATCGCCCTAGAGAATCTCGGTTGTCAATGCGTTTTTTCCTCGGAAATCGATACTCACTCCCAAAAGGTTTACTTGGCTAACTATGGTCATTTACCCGATAATCAAGACATCAGAAAATTAGAGGCAAAAACTGTCCCCGATCATGATATACTGTGCGGCGGTTTTCCCTGTCAAGCGTTTAGTATCGCCGGCAGAAAACACGGTTTTGAAGATGCACGCGGAACCTTATTTTTTGAAGTTGCCCGGATACTACACGAAAAGAAACCGAAAGCTTTTATCTTAGAAAATGTCCAGGGTTTAGTCCACCATGATCGAGGTAAAACTTTAAAAACTATTTTAGATATACTAGAAAAGGATTTGCATTATTTTGTCCCTAGTCCCCAGATTTTAAATGCCAGATATTTTGGGGTTCCTCAAAACCGTCCCCGAATTTTTATCGTCGGTTTTCGAGAAGATTTAAATATTTACCATTTTTCCTATCCTCAACCAACCCATCAAGAAACTTGTCTCAAAGATATCATAGAAGAAAAGGAAGTCAGCGTTAAATATTATCTCTCTAATCAGTATTTAGAAACTTTGTTTAAACACAAAGCTAGACACCAACATAAAGGTAATGGGTTCGGTTATGAGATTATTTCTCCCGATGGTATCGCTAATGCTATTGTAGTAGGAGGTATGGGAAAAGAAAGAAATTTAGTTATCGATCAAAGACTGACTAATTTTACTCCCGTTACTCGTATTAAGGGAGAGGTAAATAAATTATTCGTCCGCAGAATGACTCCCAGAGAATGGGCAAGATTACAGGGATTTCCCGATAGTTTTCAGATTGTTGTCAGCGATGTCCAAGCTTATAAACAGTTCGGTAATTCTGTGGCTATTCCCGTGGTAAAAGCGGTGGCAAAAGAGGTGATTAAAGCTTTAGATTTATCCAGAGATTCTCAAGAAAAGATCAGGGTTAAAGACCTACAGGGGAGACAATTAGAACTATTGTCAATCTGAGGAAAAATAACAATTTTTTCTAGGGTTTTGGGTATATTAAGAATAGTTATTATTTGATCAATATGATCGCTGTTTATGCTCGACTCTCACTGGATTAACAGTGGACTTGTTACATAATTAATTTTCGAGAGTTCAAAAATGAGAAAAATAGGCATGAGGTAACAATAAAAGAGCAAAAGAGGTGATGGTTTCGCCGGTTGTGCTTGTTAAAGGTATCTTTCTTATACTACACTTGTAACATCAATAGGTTTTAGTATTCGGGAGAAAAAAAATTATGCGGACAATCACACGCACCACCACTACCGATATGGAAGTCACCAGCATTCGTCTGGAAAGAGTCCTCAAAGACAAGCTGAAAGAGATTTCCGGCAATCAAGGTTATCAAGCACTCATTCGCGATGTCTTATGGAATTTCGTTCAGCAGAAATCAGGGGATTATCGACCTCAGTTTTGTGCTGGCGATATAAGGGCAGTATTTAACGCTACAGCTAGAAAAAATGAGATTTGCGCTCTTACAGGCAAGTTAATCCCCGCTAATGAAACAATGTTGTTAGGTTTGACGATCTATGGCGATCTAGTTCCGTTGAGTATGGATAGTTATCCCAATTAAATTAAAATAAGTTTGACTAGGGTGGGGCAGAATCCAGTATAGTTAGTCCTCACCCAAGGGAGATGGGAAGTGGGAATTATAAATTATAAATTATGAATTATCAATTGAGAGGTGGGGAGTTTTTTGCCGTGAACAGTGAACTGATAACTGATAACTGATAACTGATAACCGATAACTGATAACTGATGACTGAAGCGATTTTACGAGTGGTTTTAATCAATCCGCAAATTCCGCCAAATACGGGGAATATTGCCCGTACTTGCGCCGCAACGAGGACAGAATTGCATTTAGTTGGTCCCTTGGGGTTTGAAATTAGCGATCGCTATCTGAAGCGCGCCGGCTTAGATTATTGGCCTTATGTAAAACTGATGTACTACTTGACAATTAATGACTTCTGTGCTTATCAACAAAAGAGCGGCGGAAGGGCGATCGGGTTTACTGTGCGCGGCAGCAGCAGTTATGTGGAATACAGCTATCAAAGCGGAGATTGGCTACTTTTTGGCAGTGAAACCGACGGTATTCCGGCAGATTTATTAAATCAATGTGATCATACAGTGTATATTCCCATGGCAGAACCAGGGGTGAGAAGTTTAAATCTTTCCGTTAGTGTGGCAATCGGATTATTTGAGGCCAGACGACAATTGGGATTTATTCGTTAGCGGGACATTTGGCTATATAAACAGAGCAAATAAACTGAATTGACCAAAAAATTAGAAAATTGCTTTTATTTAGCTGATTTTTGCCCGTAGCGGTAAAAATGCGATCGCCGTCAATTTTGTCCGTAATAACAGCAAGAAATTATGTGGATTATCCTAGAGCAAATTAATTGTTGCTCCTTGCTAACTACATAATTTATTGAAAATAAAAAGGCAAGATGAGGCTCATGAATATCTTAGACCTTTCTCCCAATACTTTTCGCAATTTACAGCTTTTAAATCGGCAAAAATCCACCTCTGGATTAACTCAAGTCGAGATGTTAGTTACCCTAATTTTATTAGGAATTCTCTTAACTCTTGCCCTTTCTGTTTATCATCGTTTAATGGCTTGGATTCGCTTAAATATCGCCACCTTTGAAATATCACAACAGTGGAAACATACCCGTTATCAAGCCACAGGAGAAGGTTTTCATCCCCTATCTTTGTGCATGGCAGAAAGTGAAACCGAACAGATTAAAGTGGCAAAAGTACAAGGAGACGAATGTGAAAATGTCACCGATTGGACTCCCATCACTCGTGGTGTTAGCATCGATACTGATAATTCTACCCTACGCCGAGTTAGTGGACCTGTCGGTAATCAAGGGACAATTTATCGCGCTAGTTGGGCCGATACAAAGGGGGGTTTAGGGGGTTCTTGGGGACAGTTGGGCAGAATTACTTTAGTTGCTTCCGGTACACCCGACAAACGCTGTTTATTTTTATTCCGTGTTGATGGTAGTTGGGATATTCGTCAAGATGATAGCTGTGTGGGTTAAAGCTGATTTAAAACTAGGGAATCAGGCGATCAATTTGTTGAGCTAAATCAAAATCTAAGTTACTTAAACCTCCCACGTCATGGGTAGTGAGGGAAAGAGTAACGCGATTGTAATTGATGGTAATATCAGGATGATGGCCTAGGGATTCAGCTGGAGTAACTAAGCGATTAACAAAAGCGATCGCTTCGATAAAATTGTTAAATTTAAAAGTTTTTTCAATCCGTTGATCTCGTAACTGCCAACCCGGGATAGTCTGTAATTGTTGAGAGATTTCTCGAGCGGATAAACGAGTAGCGGGTAAAGAGAGGACTAATTGACCAGTTAACCCAATCATGAAAGCGATCGCTATTGCTAAGAATTGGTTCAACATTGAAGACTCTCCCGTAGTTGTGGTGAGCGGAAAAAGTGATCGATCGGGATGGCATAGTCCCAAAATCTAACATTAACGAACACTTTACACCATAATTAATGTCGAGAGAGCCACGCTCAAAAATCTACAATTCTGACCGATAGCTTTTCTGAGGGGAAACTTAGACGGTTTTCAGTCCGTCTGGGAGTACACTAGAAAATACCCATTTATTCGATCGAGCCGTTCATGATTATTTCCGTCGTAGCACTGAAGGGAGGGGTCGGGAAAACCACCACATCGATTCATCTGGCCGCCTATTTTCAGGAAAAAGCGCCCACCTTATTGATCGATGCGGATAAAAATCGTTCGGCTCTCCATTGGTCCCGGGAAGACACCCTTCCTTTTATGGTAGCGTCCCAAGCTGGAGCGACGGGACTGGTGAAACAATACACTCATATTATCGTCGATACCCAGGCCCGGCCGGAGCCAGACGAGTTAAAAGATTTAGCTCAGGGCAGCGATTTATTAATCCTACCCACCACTCCCAATCATCTCGATATCGATGTCACGATTAAAGCGGTAGAATTGCTGTCCACGATGACCGATAATTATCGAGTTCTTTTAACCCAAGTGGATTCACGGACAAAAACAGGACGAGAAGCTCGGAAAGCTCTAGAAGAAGCAAAATTACCCGTATTTAAGCGAGAAATTCCCCGTTTAGTTGCTTTTGAACGAGCGGCCGAAAAGGGAGTCATCGTCAAAGATTATCCCGACCCCCGGTCCAATTTCGGTTGGCTTTGTTACCAAGCGGTCGGTAAAGAAATTTTTGCCCTAATGACATAAATTGTTAAAAAAGTTAATATTAATATTTGTGTCATTTTTCCCCAAAAAGATACTTAATCTGCATGGGGACTTTTTGTAATCTTCCGTTAAGCGTTCACTCCTAAATCGGTAAAGTCTGAGACAATCAAAAAAGTCTGACTGTAGGAGAACCCTCTATGAAATTGGCCTATTGGATGTATGCGGGTCCCGCTCATATTGGCACTTTAAGGATCGCCAGTTCCTTTAAAAATGTTCATGCTATCATGCACGCTCCTCTGGGAGACGATTATTTTAACGTCATGCGCTCGATGTTGGAAAGGGAGCGTAATTTTACCCCCGTCACTACTAGTATTGTCGATCGTAATGTTTTAGCCCGGGGTTCCCAAGAAAAAGTCGTCGATAATATTGTTCGCAAAGATCGCGAAGAAAGTCCCGATTTAATCGTTTTAACCCCCACCTGTACCTCCAGCATTCTCCAAGAGGATTTACAAAACTTTGTCGAAAGAGCGCGACAGGATGCCGAGGGGGATGTGCTGCTGGCCGATGTCAACCACTACCGCTATAATGAACTACAAGCGGCCGATAAAACTCTCTATCAAATTATCAAATATTATCTCGATAAGGCCCAGAGAAAGGGGGAAATTATCTCGCAGAAAACCCCTAAACCTTCGGTTAATATTATCGGCATTACCACCCTCGGTTTCCATAACCAACATGATCGCACGGAATTAAAGCGGTTAATGGCAGATTTGGACATTGAAGTTAACGAAATTATTCCCGAAGCTGCCTCGGTGGACAACTTAAAAAATCTGCCCCGCGCTTGGTTTAATCTGGTTCCCTATCGAGAAGTGGGATTAATGACAGCCAAATATCTCGAAAGCGAATTCGCTATGCCCTACGTTGATATTACCCCCATGGGAGTAGTGGAAACAGCGCGCTGTATTCGCAAAATCCAAGAGGTAATTAATCCCCAAGGTGCAGCAGTAGATTACGAAGATTTTATCAATGAACAAACTCTGCATATCTCCCAAGCTGCTTGGTTTTCTCGTTCCATTGACTGTCAGAATTTAACGGGCAAAAAAGCGGTGGTTTTTGGTGATAATACCCACGCAGCCGCTATGACAAAAATTCTCGCTAGAGAGATGGGAATCCATGTGGTTTTAGCGGGTACTTATTGCAAGTATGATGCGGATTGGTTCCGGGAACAAGTGAGTGAATATTGCGATGAAGTGTTAATTAGTGATGATAATGGGGCGATAGGAGATGCTATTGCTCGGTTGGAACCAGCGGCGATATTTGGTACTCAAATGGAACGTCATGTGGGCAAACGTTTAGATATTCCCTGTGGAGTAATTGCCGCACCTATTCATATCCAAAATTTCCCCCTCGGTTATAAACCTTTCTTAGGTTACGAAGGCACTAATCAGATCGCCGATTTGGTCTATAATTCCTTTACTTTGGGTATGGAAGATCACCTATTAGAGATATTCGGTGGTCATGATACAAAAGAGGTAATTACTAAAGGTATCTCGGCAGATTCTGACCTAAATTGGAATAAGGAAGCTACGGCAGAATTACAGAAAATACCCGGTTTTGTGCGGGGGAAAGTCAAACGAAATACCGAAAAATTCGCCCGGGAGCGAGGTATTGGTGAAATAACTTTAGAGGTAATGTATGCGGCTAAAGAATCCGTAGGAGCTTAATTATTTCTTTGGGCTGAAAGTTAACAGCATTCAGCCCTTTTTTTTAGTTATTTACTTAATCCCTTAAGTATTCTTTCTTCTACTCCTTTCCCCTGAATTAACACTCCAAATCCTCCTAAACCGGTGGGATTGATTAATTGATGTAAGGCATCTCGACGCTGAAATATAGTTAATATATCGATTTTTCCTTGAGAAAGTTCCTTTAATCTATCCCCTAATCCCAAAGCCATTAAAAATAATCCTTGCTGAGTAAAACCGAGATTTTTTAAGCCTAATTTCTCCCCTTGACGTTGTAAAGCGGTAAAATCCACATGAGTGGTAATATCTTGTTCTCCCACCCACAAATAAGCATGATCATGACGCTGATGTTGTCGATAACATTGTAGGGTTCCTTGACTTCTTTGGGGATGATAATATTTTTCGGCAGTGTAACCGTAATCTATGGTTAAGATATAACCTCGATCGAGTTTCCGATTAACCGTTTCTAACCAGTCTAAAGCTAATAAGTTTACCTCGGTTTGATAACCCTCCCGATAAAGTGGTGAAGGAATATTTATCCCCACTAAATCAAAATAGTCTTTGATTCTGTCGGTGGATAAATCTGCGATAATCTCCTGAAAAGGTTCCCCCAATCCCAGATAAATTTCTCGCAATTCTCCCGACTCGATCACAACTCGATGGACAGGAAAAGCATCGATTAACTCATTACTAAACACACAACCCACAAGGGAATTATCGGCTAAATCCGGCCAACTTTGCCAAGATACCGGGGAATATCCCGCTAAAGTTGCCCGTTGTCTTTCCCTGAGTTTCTGAGATTGTTCGATAATTATATAACTGAGATTTTGATAAAAATCAGCATAGCTATCACTCAAATAATCAAGGATATCTTTCGCTAAAATTCCCGAACCTGCTCCCACTTCCACTAAAGTAAATCCAGGCGAATTACCTAAAAATTCCGCCATCTCGACAAATTGCTCCGCCAACAATTGGCCAAAATCTGCCCCTAGGGACGAGGAAGTAAAAAAATCCCCTTTTGAGCCAATTTCTACTTTTCCAGAGGTGTAATAGCCATAATCGGGGTGATAGAGAGCTAAATCCATCCAGCGATCGAAGCTAATTCGACCCGCTGCTGATTGTTTAATTTCCTCTAGGATGATTGCTTCTAAATTCATCTTGATCGGGGAATTATGAATTATGAATTATGAATTATGAAATGGGAAGTGGGAATTATGAAATGGGAATTAGAAATTGGGAATTAGGAAGGCTGTATCTTACATTTGCAGAAATACCGACAATCAGCAATTATCAGTGACTCTTAAATTATTACAGACGTATCAGCAGCTGCGTGTAAGCATCCCACCGAAAAACTAATGCGCGGGGGGTTTGGGGGCGGCGCCACGCCCCCAACGGGGGGTTTGGGGGGTAGAAC
>NZ_JADBTF010000422.1:0-11190 GCF_020246295.1 Microcystis sp. M090S1
AGAGCGACCATAAGACCAGAACAGAGTAAATCTGTTAAGGCAGGTGCGAAAAATCCTTCGGGAAAGAAGCAGAAACCTAAATCGTGAGGTTTGGGAATCACCGTCCGTTTACGGCGGTGAGGATGTCAAGTTTGTTACCTAACTTTACAAAACCCTCTCGCCTAAGATTTTAGCCGATCTCTGGCCTAGAAAAACTTCGGTTAGCCGAAAAAATGTCAAGCCTTCGCTAAATTTCTTAACATTTCAGCTAGAGATTAGCGGAGAAATATAGAATAAAGTCAGGGGAGACTAGGGATCCCCACGGGGATTAGCCCCTAGGAGGGAGTTATGACTTATCTGCTCAAAGATCGGCGATCAGCAGGGAGACTATTAGCTAGTTACTTGACAGAATATACCAATAGTGCTGGGGTGCTAGTTTTGGCTTTGCCCCGGGGTGGGGTTCCGATCGCCTTTGAAATTGCCCAAAGGTTACATTTACCGCTAGATCTGTGTTTAGTGCGAAAATTAGGTGTACCGGAGCGCAAAGAGTTAGCTTTTGGGGCGATCGGTCAAAATGGTGTGCGGGTAATCAATGAAAGTATCGTTGACGACTTGCACCTATCGGAGGCGATGATGGAACGGGTAGCAAAGGAAGAAATGATCGAATTAGAGCGACGCGATCGCTTGTATCGAGGGGAGCGACCCTTTCCGTCCCTGACGGGAAAAACGATTATTCTAGTAGATGATGGTATCGCTACGGGAGCAACGATTAAAGCGGCGATTCTGACCCTGAAAGCTAGAAACCCCGCTGCTATTATTATTGCTGTTCCTATTGCCCCTGTGGAAGTCTGTGAGCAATTAGAAAAATTAGTTGATCGAGTAATTTGCCTACATAAACCCTACGAATTGAGATCAATTTCTCTTTGGTACGAAGATTTTTCCCAAACCAGCGATGAGGAAGTGCAAACACTTTTAGCCACCGTCGATAGTTCTTTGATTCAAGTTTAGGGAATTAGGAAGTGGGGGAGTGGGGAAGTGGGGGAGTGGGGAAGTGGGGGAGTGGGGAAGTGGGGGAGTGGGGAAGTGGGGTAGTGGGGGAGTGGGGAAGTGGGGAAGTGGGGTAGTGGGGAAGTGGGGGAGTGGGGAAGTGGGGAGAATAAATAACAGCAATCTCCTGAATTCAGGAGTCAGAATTGAGACTTCCGAATTCTAACTTCTGACTTCTACGGCATCGGTATCAACGGCATTGGTTGGGGAAGAAACTTCGGTTTGATTCTTGACTGTCCCCGGACGGCGATTGCGATAATCAAGAACTAATCGCGATAATTCCGTGGTTAAAAGGGTGAGGACAATACCATCATCGATCCAACCAATAATCGGGAAAACGTCAGGAGAAATATCGAGGGGGCTAAACAGATAAACCATAGTTCCCAGAATGATAATCCAACGATATTGGGGGTGAGTGATTTTGCTGCTGTACCAGTTGTAAAAAGATTCAACAATCGGTTTCATTAATTTGTCCTCGTTGACGGCGATAATTTAATTTTGTCAGGTTGTCCCTGGGGCTGATAGTGAGGTTTTACCCCCATTATCTAGGGTGATATCCGCTAATTAATCAAAAAAAAAATGCCCAGAAGAAAATTCACCTTTAGGGATGAGCCTGAAGTATTATTACTGGATGCTTAAGAGGGGAGATAGTGGCATCTTTATCCCCTATAATAGGCGATAACAAACTAATCAATTATCTGCCAGTTTAAGGATGGAAACCCTCTTTCATCTAGTTACTTTTGCCTTTGTCTTCGCTTTTGGTGCCTCGGTGGGCAGTTTTTTAAACGTGGTCATCTATAGATTACCTAAGGGGATATCTCTAGTTTATCCCCCTTCCCACTGTCCGAAATGTCACCATAGGTTAGGTAAAAGCGAGAATATACCTGTTTTAGGCTGGTTATGGCTAGGGGGTCGCTGTCGCTGGTGTAGAACCGCGATTTCTGTCCGTTATCCAGCGATCGAAACTTTTACCGGTGTGTTATTTTGTCTGGTTTTAGGAGATTTTAGCTTTTCTTGGCAGACCCTCGGCTATTGGATTCTCCTCAGTTGGTTATTAGCTTTAGCTTTGATTGATTTTGACACGATGACGCTTCCCAACTCCCTCACCCAATCGGGATTAGTTTTAGGGATAGTTTTCCAAACTCTTTTAGGTTGGCAAAATAATCAAAGTGTTATCTATCTCTTTTCAGCGATCGCTAGTGCGGTTTTAGGAGTCTGGTTATTTGATCTGATCCGGTGGGGGGGAAGTTTTGCCCTCAGACAGCAGGCCATGGGGGGAGGAGATGCCAAATTAGCGGCCATGATCGGTGCTTGGTTAGGATGGCAAGCATTATTAGTCACCGGTTTTCTGGCCTGTGCTATTGGGGCGGTGATCGGTATGACGGGCATTTTTCTGGGTAAAATGGCAAAAAAACAAGCTATACCCTTCGGCCCACTTCTTGCCCTCGGCGCTCTGATGAGTGTCTTTTGGAGTGATAAGATCATCTCAGCCTATCAAACCATTTTTTTCCCTTTGTTGTAAAAAAGCTATCTTGTAATTAGGGCTTGCTGAATAATGGTAAAACCCTTTGAAAATAAGGCTTTTGACCTGTTAAAATCCGATGTTCATGCTGCGAATATAGGATTAAGACCTTCAAAAACCTTGCATTATCCTTCTTTTAGTACATAAACTGGTACAAAAAAGAGGGCAACAAAGCCTGAAACGACCGGCTCCTGACTCGGAGACTCCTGACTCCTAACCCCACCAACAAACTTTTTGCCGCAAACCCTAATTAAATCTTGATACAATAGTCTTCCGTGTCTTGGATCACCATTAGAACAACCCCCAGTCTAGGGTAAGCCGATTGGCTACAGGAAATGCTCAAAGCTCACGACATCCCCAGTCCCGTTATCGCTATTGGCCTTGGTATTTATTGCGGCCAGGGGCATCAGGCCGCCCTACAAGTGCGTCCCCAAGATCGCTGGACAGCACTTTTGTTATTAAGTCCTCTAGAGGAAAGTCGATAAATTGTCTTTATTTTAAACTATGTCTCTATTTGATTGGTTTGCAAATCGCCAAAAAACAGAACCCAAGGTTCAACAACAACAGGAACGAGAAATAGCCGATGGTCTATGGACCAAATGCCCAAATTGCGGCGTTTTGGCCTATACGAAGGATTTATTAGCTAATCAACTGGTTTGTCTCGATTGCGGTCATCATAATCGGGTGGAAAGTGAAGAAAGAATTCGCCAGTTAGTGGATGCTAATACTTGGAATTGCCTCGATGAACAGATTCGACCGACGGATCCGCTCAAATTTCGCGATCGGAAAAGTTATAGCGATCGCCTGCGGGAAACCCAAGAAAAAACCGGACTGACGGATGCTGTCCGGACGGGAACGGGGACGATCGATGGTTTACCCTTAGCTTTAGGGGTGATGGACTTCCGTTTTATGGGGGGTAGCATGGGATCGGTGGTGGGAGAAAAACTCTGTCGTTTGACGGAACAAGCTACCGATGAACGTTTACCCCTCGTGATCATCTGCGCTTCCGGTGGGGCGAGAATGCAGGAAGGAATGTTAAGTTTAATGCAGATGGCCAAGATTTCCGGTGCCCTTAACCGGCATCGAGAAGCAAAGTTACTCTATATTCCTGTCCTGACTAATCCCACCACGGGAGGAGTCACGGCCAGTTTTGCCATGTTGGGAGATATTATTATCGCCGAACCAAAGGCTACTATCGGTTTTGCCGGTAAACGGGTAATTGAACAGACTTTGCGCGAGAAATTACCGGAAGGTTTCCAAACATCGGAATACCTATTAAAACACGGGTTTGTCGATGCGATCGTTCCCCGTACCCATCTCAAGAAAACCCTCGCTCAATTAATCAGTTTACATCAGCCCTTTTTCCCCTTGTTATCCCCCCTCAACAGTGATCATCACTACAGTCAACCGGAGTTAATCCCTCTGAAAACAGCCCAAGGTCAAACAACAGTTTAATCCCTGTAAGACGGCACTGGAGTTGAAGGTCTGAGCATTTGTACTAAAATATCCCGATAGGCAGTTTAAATGTAGTACAGCTTACTTAACTGGGTTGACAATGATCGCAAAGTCCAAAAAATTCGAGAGTGTGGTAATAAACCTTGAATTGGTGGGATTTTTCGAGTTTTTCTTCTAATTCGTGAACGGGACACTCATTAAAGACGATAGACCGACCGCAATGAATACAGGTAAGATGGTGTTGATCCTGCTGAACGGAACTGTAGAGGGATTCTCCTGTGGCTAGGGTTCTCACCTGCACTGCTCCCTGTAGTTTTAGGGATTCTAGGGCGCGGTAAACAGTGGCTAACCCCATATTTTGGTCACGCTGACGGAGTTCCACAAACAATTCTTGAGCGGATACTGCCCGATTTAAGGTTTTGAGTAAGTGGATAATGCGCTCTTGCGATCGGGTGCGTTGGGATTTCATATCAAAAAGGTCAGCGATCAAAGTTAATTCTATGCCAAAAAATTATCAGTGCTGTATTTATGTTACCCTGCGCCCCTCGGTTCTCGATCCGGCGGGTACGGCGGTAGAGTCGGGATTAAAGCAATTAGGTTATGATACTGTGGCTGGGGTGCGAATTGGTAAGTATATTGAGCTTACCGTAACAGCAGCGGACGAAACCAGCGCCCGCGAACAATTGGATCAAATGTGCGATCAACTATTGGCTAATCCTGTGATTGAAAATTATCGCTTTGATTTGCATTGTCAGGAGATAGGGGATAGGGATTAGGGGATAGGGAAATGGGGAAATGGGGGATTAGGGGATAGGGAAATGGGAGAATGGGGAAATTCAACTAATACCCTAACACCCATCTGATGAGAGCTTTTTGCAAAATGAATTAACCAAGTTAAAAATTATGAAGTTTGGGATTATTGTTTTCCCTGGATCGAATTGCGATCGAGATGTGGCAACGGTGACGGAGGGGATTTTTCAGCAACCTACCCGCTATGTTTGGCATCAAGAGACGGATTTAGCGGATTTGGATGTGATCGTGGTGCCGGGGGGATTTAGTTACGGCGATTATTTGCGCTGTGGTGCGATCGCTCGGTTTTCGCCAGCGATGAAAACTGTCCGAGAAGAAGCCGAAAAAGGTAAATTAGTTTTAGGCATCTGTAACGGTTTTCAGGTATTAACGGAAATTGGGCTGCTACCTGGTGCGTTAATTCGTAATCGCGATTTACATTTTATCTGCGATCGAGTGCCGGTAAAAGTGGAAAATAATCAATCTGTCTGGACGCGAGGTTATCAACCGCAACAGGTGCTTAATTTGCCGATTGCCCACGGGGAAGGGCGTTATTATGCCGCAGAAGATACGTTAAAATCTCTGGAGGATAACGGACAAATTCTCTTTCGTTACTGTACTGCCACAGGAGAGGCAAATGAGTCGGGAAATCCTAACGGATCGTTAAATAATATTGCAGGAATTACCAATAAAGGAGGAAATGTGCTAGGAATGATGCCTCATCCCGAACGCGCCGCCGATCGGGTGCTCAATTTGACCGATGGGAGTCTGTTATTTCAGGAGTTGATCAATTGTTGTTGACTAGACCTCTTGTAAAAATCAAAAATTGTTGTTAGGGTCAGGAGTCAGTAGCCGGTCGTCAGGAGTCAGGAGAATTAAAAATGAATAATAATCAATTAAATGGTCTATTTACCGACTTTAGGCAATTTAATCCTTATTTTTGCCCTTTTTCAACCCTCAAGTAGTTGGGTTTTTGGGGTTTTGGGGTTTTAGTTGAAATTTCCCTGATAACTGATAACTTACCCACTGATAACTGATAACTGATAACTGATAACTGATAACTGATAACTGATAACTGATAATCCTGTGGCTGTTTTAAAAGATAATCGGGCTACCGTCCAAAAGGTTCTTTGGATCACCCTACTGCTGAACATTTTGGTTATGGCGATCAAAGCGGGGGTGGGTTTGAGGATTGGTGCTTTAAGTCTGCAAGCGGATGCTCTCCATAGTGTCACCGATAGTGCCAATAATGTCTTGGGATTAGTAGCGATGCGGTTTTCCTCTCCCTATCCCGATCGAGATCATCCCTACGGACATCTGAAATACGAAGCGATCGGAGCTTTAGCGATCGCCGCATTTTTGGGGATTGCCTGTTTTGAAATCTTGCAAGGGGCGGTCATGAGTATTATCAAAGGAGGCAAACCCGTCGAGATTGCAGGTCCTGAGTTATGGCTATTAATTATCGTTTTAGGGGTGAATATTTTTGTCACCTATTATGAAAGATCGGTGGGGCAGCGTGTCGGTAGTGCGATTTTGATTGCCGATGCTCGTCATACCATGAGTGATGTCTGGGTGACAATTACGGTTTTATTGGGTTTAGTCGGGGTTTGGGTGGGCAATACGGCTAATATTCCCCAATTACAATGGTTAGATGTGATTTTGTCCTTTCCCGTCGCTTTTTTGGTGTTTGGCAGTGGTTGGAAAGTCCTGATGGAGAATTTACCTTTTTTAGTGGATGAAATGGCGATCGCTCCTGAAGTGATTCATCAAATTGTGATGGAGGTGCCGGGGGTGCTTAATTGTCATGCGATCGCGTCTCGGGGAGTGGTGGGAAGACAGGTATTTATAGAAATGCACCTAGTTGTCTCCGCTCAAGATGTGGAAACTGCTCACGCAATCACGGAAGCGGTAGAAGCAAGATTAACCCAACAATTTAGCCCTGTGAGAATTTTAATTCACGTTGAACCGCCGGATTATCGTTCCGATCAGATCACTTTTGATGAAGAAGTGTGAAGCAAAAAGGCCTAAAATAAGTAGCAAACTTTTGCTAGAGGTGGCCATGACGACGGAGAATCAAGCTAGAAGCATAGTAATTACTGGTGGAGCAGGATTTATCGGCTCGAATTTTGTTCATCATTGGTGCGAGAATTATCCTGAGGATCGTGTAATTGTTCTTGATGCTCTTACCTACGCGGGCAATTTGAATAATTTAGCGACACTGAAAGATAGAAAGAATTTCCGTTTTCTGCAAGGGGATATCTGCGATCGAGCTTTAGTTGATGAATTATTTGCTGGTGAAAATATCGATACAGTTGCCCATTTTGCCGCCGAATCCCATGTGGATCGATCGATTCTTGGCCCTGGGGCTTTTGTGCAAACTAATGTGGTGGGAACTTTTACTCTATTAGAAAGTTTTCGGCAACATTGGTTAAGTAATCATCAACCCGATAACTATCGTTTTCTGCACGTTTCCACCGATGAGGTTTATGGCAGTTTAGGAGTAGATGATCCGGCTTTTACCGAAACTACTCCCTATGCTCCTAATAGTCCCTATTCTGCCTCAAAAGCGGGGAGTGATCATCTAGCGAGAGCTTATTTTCATACCTACAGAATGCCGACAATTATTACTAATTGCTCTAATAATTATGGTTCCTACCATTTCCCAGAAAAGTTAATTCCTTTGATGTGTATTAATATTCTTTTGGGTAACCCTTTACCTGTTTATGGTGATGGTCAAAATGTTCGAGATTGGTTATATGTGCGGGATCATTGTCAAGCTTTAGATACAGTTATTCACAAGGGAAAAGCGGGAGAAACCTATAATATTGGCGGAAATAATGAGGTAAAAAATATCGATTTAGTCAGGATGTTATGTCATTTAATGGATGAATTAGCACCCGATTTACCCGTGAAACCCGCTCAGAATTTAATTACTTTTGTCAAGGATCGGCCCGGACATGATCGCCGGTATGCTATTGATGCCAGTAAAATTCGCACTGAATTAGGTTGGCAACCTCAAGAAACGGTAGAGGGGGGATTAAGAAAAACCATTCAATGGTATCTCGATCATCGGGATTGGTGGCAACCTTTGTTATCCAAAGAATATCAAGAGTATTATGGGAAAGTTTACGGTTAGATAAGGGTAAAAACTTTAATCTTAATTTTGGGTGTGTTAGCGAAAACTAACACACTTAAACCTTGTACCTCACCATTAAGATATTGGCGTTATTTTCGATAATAGCCAATGGCTGCCGACCCTTTCCTCGATCGCCACTTGTGGAAATACCGCCGGGATGAGTTAGAATCGGAAAGGAGAATTTTTTAGTAACCATGATCAAATTACGTCTAAAACGCTTTGGTAAAAAACGCGAAGCCAGTTATCGTATCGTTGCGGCCGTTAGCACCAGTCGTCGCGATGGTCGTCCCCTAGAGGAATTAGGATTCTACAATCCCCGCACCGATGAAGTGCGTCTCGATGAAGAAGGGATTATCCGACGCTTACAACAAGGAGCGCAACCGACGGACACCGTACGCAGCATTCTCACCAAACAGAAAATTTTCGAGAAAATCAATGCCTAGTACCCCCAATTATCTCGAACTGGTGAAATTTATGATCGAGCCGTTTTTGGAAGAGCCGGCCAGTCTGAGATTGGATATCGAGCGCTGTAAGGAAAATGAACGTCTTTGGGTGCGTGTAGCCTTCGATGATGCCGATAAAGGCAAAGTTTACGGCCGGGGAGGACGCAATTTACAGGCGATTAGAACTACCCTAGAAATGGCGGCCGCAAATGCCGGTCGCTCTCTTTATCTAGAAGTCTATGCGGCCGAAAATGAAGGCGAACAGCGCCGCACCCGTCGTTCTAATGGTAACTTTGAAGGTACGGAAAGAAGACCGAGCAATCGCCGACCACCCGCACCCCGGCAGCTCAACAACTAACGAGCGATTTTAGGAAAACAGGGAAGGGGTTTCATCCTCTACCCTCTCCAGTTGCTCTAATTGCTGCCAAACTTTGGCGAGTAAAGTGGTTAATCCGGCTCCCGTCACGGCGGAAATAGTCAAAATCTCGGCATTGGTTATTTTAGCAAACTGCTTTTGGTAGTTATCTATCGTTTCCTCGTCCACAGCATCAATTTTGTTGAAAACCAGTATTTGCGATCGCTTTTCCAATTCCCGACCATAGGCGGCTAATTCCCCTTGAATAATTTGATAATCGGCGATCGGGTCTTCTGCTGTCAAGGAGACAAGATGAATTAACAGGCGTGTGCGTTCGATATGGCGCAAAAATTCGTGTCCTAAGCCGATTCCTAGGTGCGCTCCCTCGATTAATCCAGGAATATCGGCGAATACCGTCCCGTCTCCCGTGGGTTTGCGTACCACTCCCAAGTTAGGAATGAGAGTCGTAAAGGGATAATCGGCGATTTTGGGACGAGCAGAGGAAACGGCCGAGATTAGGGTGGATTTTCCCGCATTGGGCAGCCCGATAATGCCCACTTCCGCTAATAACTTCAATTCTAGGCGTAAATGGCGTTTTTCTCCCTCTAAACCAGGTAAAGCGTATTCGGGTGCGCGATTATTATTACTTAAAAAGTGGCGGTTGCCTAATCCCCCTTTTCCCCCGGCGGCCACGATTAAAGTCTGTTCGGGAGTGACCAAATCGCCGATAATTTCCTCGCTATCGAGATCGTAAACCACTGTACCACAGGGAACTTTAATAATGCGATCGCTCCCGTTGGCTCCCGTGCAGTTGTTGGGGCCGCCCCGTTTACCGTCATCGGCCTTAAAATAGCGACTATACTGGAAATCTAGCAGGGTTTGCAGGTTCTGAGTCGCCACGAAAATCACCGAACCACCTTTTCCCCCATTACCTCCGGCCGGACCGCCGGCGGGGACGTATTTTTCCCGACGGAAAGCGACAATTCCATCACCTCCCTTACCCCCTTCTACTTCTATTTCGGCGCGATCAATAAACTGCATAAGACTAAGTAGTTAAAGTGAAAAAATGCTCAAGATCAAAGCTGTTATAGGTTAACATCTTGCCAATTTAAAGCTTCTGCGAATCCCTGAAAATGTTTGACATTGGTAGTAGCGATGACTAGATAACGGCTCGGATCTTGTTTTTTTAATAACTGCCAATGAGCAAGAATAATAATATCTACGTCAATATTGTAATTATCAGCCGTTTGTTGGCCAATCTTTCGAGTTTCTACCCAAATTTGTGACGATTCTAACATCACCTCGGTATCTAAATTATCTAGGCTATTAAAGGAATTTTTCTTGACCGATTCTAATAATAGGCTTTTTCTGACTTCATAATCACAGCTATCGGAACTAACTACATAAGCACCCTTAGACAAAAGTGAATAAGGCCAATCTTCCCAGTTTACCCGCTTTTTTAGGATGAGTTAATCAACCCAAAACCCCCGAATCGATAAAGACAATCATCCTTGGCTATAAAGCTTTGAACCCAAAGGACGATCATTATCAATCGCAGTCTGAAAATTGAGGAAAGACTGGGAAATTTCTTGGTCTTGCTTATCGGTTATTTGTGACCGTTTTTGTCGTCTTTGTTCTAAGATAGCCAAAGCCGAACGATTTCGTTTAATTTGCTCTTTTCGATCCCAATCTGGATAATTGACAAGTTTGGGTTTTAATTGATTCATCTCTTTAACTGGAAATTGTCTATCATAATCTTAGCCGATCCTTTGACCAAGAACAAGAGGTAACAGGGGGTGCATCTCATTTTTGTAAATCTACTGAGTTGGGATTTTTAAAGGGAAACTCTCTGCTAAAATTGGGCATTACTTCCGATTTTATCACTCAATCCAAGCCTTAAACCCCCCGTCAGGGGAGGAGCTTCGTCCCCCGAACCTTTGACTAACTAATAGAGTTCAACCTATTAATTTTATCTTAACAGACAACAATTATAAAATTTTATTTTGATAATAAATCGGGTCAATTTTTCTTTTCAGCGATCGCCCTATAGCTGACCGCATAATTCTTTTGTACTAAACTTTGAGGTTTGCAATAGGGGGTAAATACAGAAACGAAAATTCTCTCTAAATCTCCTCAAATTTCCAGAAACCTTCTGACTCCCTCTAGCTAGATGGTTAAAATAAGTAGCTTTTAAGAGAGATAGATTTTGAGAGGGTTATCAGCTACAATCAAGACATGAAGCTAGTTGAACGCCATATCATACTAAATCCCATCCTTGCTGGTCAGAAATTGACCGAGCTGCTTTTTTGTCAAAAAATCTGTTCAATCTAGCTAATTACCACTATCGCCAATATTTCTTTGTTGAACACAAGAAATTAAGGCGTTGCTGAATTAAGCTATGAATCAGTAAGGAATAGGCACTTCTTGAAACTTCAGATAATGAATTAATAAACGAATAGAGTAT
>NZ_JADBTF010000423.1:0-2624 GCF_020246295.1 Microcystis sp. M090S1
CTCAACGGATTTAGTATTATTGGTTGCTATGCGCGGAGATAGGAGTCGTCAATCAGCCAAAAAACTTTGGGGCCAGTTTACCCGGTGTTTACCGACAATGTGCTGTTACTTACACAGACTTTTGGGAGTCCTATAAGACAGTAATTCCCAGTAAACGTCATCGACCGGTCGGTCAAGAAACTGGTCAAACTAATCCTATTGAAAGATTAAATAATACCTTTCGACAAAGGATTTCTCGGCTGGTGAGAGAGAGTCTATCTTTACTCTAACAAAATGAAGAATCACGTTGGGGAGGCCTTTGGTATTTTATCCATGACTACAATGCACAGCAAAGCAAAGGATTAAGCCGCCATCACTACTACCGAATCACCACCCTCTATCTTTCTATCTGTCTATCCACTAGGATAATGACCTTGCAATCAAAACTTCATGTCTGCGTCACAGTAAGTTCATATCCCCCGCCTAAATTAGAGATAGTCAGTCCCAAGCCGTTTTCCGAAACACTCCTCTCACACCCACGATTATTAGGACTGACTTTTATTCCCTTCTCAGAATGGTTAAACAATAAAAACTATGACTCGCAATATTTTTAACGATAATATCTCCCCGCGCAACGAAGGCAATCCTAAACGCTCCAAATCTTCTGCAATGAAAAAACTTTTTGCCTATTCCTCCTTACTGGTTTTGGGTGCCGGTTTAGGTATCGGTGCCACCTACGCCTACAGCCAAAATCCTCTAGAATTAGCCCAAAATATTGCCACCGCTGCCAATAATCCTCGCCCCTCCACACCGGCCGCAGCCGCTCCCTCGTCTCTGGTTATGCCCACCAATTTTGTCGCTTCTGTGGTGCAAGAAGTGGGGCCGGCGGTGGTGAGAATTAATGCTTCTAGGGAAGTCAATGGCGGCGGTGATTTTTCGGAATTTGCTAACGATCCTGTTTTCCGTCGCTTCTTTGGTTCTCAAATACCCGATCGAGGAGAAAAACAAGTTCAAAGAGGTACAGGTTCGGGGTTTATTATCAGTAATGACGGTAAAATTATCACCAATGCTCACGTTGTCGAGGGAGCAGATAAGGTGACTGTCACCCTCAAAGATGGTCGCACTATCGATGGTAAAGTTTTAGGTAGTGATCCTTTAACTGATGTGGCAGTGGTACAGGTAGAAACGAGCAATTTACCCACGGTTAAATTAGGTAATTCTGATAGTTTACAAGTGGGAGAATGGGCGATCGCTATCGGTAATCCTTTGGGATTAGATAACACTGTCACCACGGGAATTATTAGTGCCAAGGAACGCAATAGCTCCCAAATTGGTGCTAGTGATAAACTGGTGGATTTCCTGCAAACCGATGCGGCAATTAACCCCGGAAATTCCGGCGGACCTTTGTTAAATGCTCGGGGAGAAGTCATCGGAGTTAACACTGCTATCATTCAAAATGCCCAGGGTTTAGGTTTTGCTATTCCGATTAAGACTGCCCAAAGAATCGCCGAACAATTAATCGCTACGGGTAAGGTGGAACATCCCTATCTCGGTGTTCAAATGGTACAGTTAACTTCGGAGGTAAAAGAACAATTAGCCGATAGTCCTATGGCTGATAATTGGACTATCCCCGATGATTCTGGTGTCTTGTTAGTGCGGGTGATGAGAGATTCTCCTGCCGCAGCAGCGGGATTGCGATCGGGTGATGTGTTAAAGTCTGTAGGTGGGAAGAATGTCACCGATCCCGATGCGGTTCGGGAAATTGTTGCTAATACTCAAATCGGCGATAATTTGCCCGTAGAAATTAGCCGAGAAGGACAAAAAATTAATCTGAATATTCAAGTTGGTAGCTTGAATACTGCTAACAGATCCTAGTCTAGAAGATAATTTGTAGAGAGCTTGTTAGTAAGCTCTCTATATTTCTGGTTTTACTTTTGGCTCTTAAATCGAATAATTATGCTGTAATAGTCTTTCCTGTGGTTACTGTGGGGAGGGAAAAGTCAGAGGCAATCAGGGCAAAATGATAAGTATTTTATATATAAATACCCTTAATACTTAAAAATATTTAAATTTACAATCGGTAATATTTATTTTTACTTAAGAATTTATTGAGAATAATTTTTATTTATTTACGAGGTTACAATACTTCCAGCGATTCTGGTATAATTTTGCATTATGCTATGGTGGGCTTCATTGTAATTTTTAGGGTTTTAATGATCTGGGTTGTCTTAAAACCCTTGCTAAATCTAGACTTTTCCCTTGGGCAAAACCAAACAGTTCCGCCAATTCTCCCTTTTTTCCCGAACAACGTTGATCTAATTTTTGTGTAGTTTTGTTGCAAAGTCAAATTTTTTTGACAAAATGGCTAAATTGTGGTATGGAGATAGATTGTTGATAGGTGGCCATTCAAACCGAGGCAATCAATAATTAGGACTTGCTGAATAAGTTTGTTGGTGGGGTTAGGAGTCGGTGGTCGGGAGGGTAAGTGAGAAGATCAGACAGAATTTGACATCCTCGCCGCCCTAAAAGTGCGGCGATTCCTAAACCTCACGATTTAAGTTTCTGCTTCAACCACCGTTGCATACCACGGTTAAAAAACCATGTACTGTCTTACACAAAGTCCACAGACTTTCGCTCCATTTCAG
>NZ_JADBTF010000424.1:0-3289 GCF_020246295.1 Microcystis sp. M090S1
GTATTGCTGAGGATGGCAAAGGGTAATAAACCGGGATGATGGAAAAATTGTGGCGTATTTTCTTCCCAAAGACGGATGACTTGAAAAGAATGAAAGGTTTCCCCCAGACGGAAAGTATTTTCTTGTACTAGGGGGGAATCACTGCGTCGCAGATAAATTACCACCTGACGCATTGGTTTTTGGGGATGACGACGATAGACGCGAATGCGATAATCGAGCATTCGGAAAGGAATCTTAGAGTCGGGGTCGGTTTGAAACTCGGTATGGAGAATCAATTCCTCTGACTGCAAAAAAATCAGAGAATCGGCACGAATGGGGTCTAATTGTAATTCCGTCGGGTCGAGGACGGTTAAGGAGAGGGGAGAACCCAATAACCAAGTGGCTAAATCATCGGAGAAGTTTTCGGCAATAAATTTACAAATATTATCAAACATCGTCAGGGATTACTTTCCGTTTCTCCTAGGATACCCTCGATCGCCGGTGTTCACATCCTGTATTCGCCGTAACTGTTGCCGAGGAGAATCGTAGCGCGGAATACATTATCGGCAAAATTCAATTCTAACCATGGACTAAATTGTATAAATATCGGCAAATTTGTCACATCTTACCAGAAATTTCTTGACAATTGCGAGAGGAAAGGGTATATTAGGAGCAGATTTTCTGAAGTTTTATGTCCCTATCTAAAGTTATCAATCATGGGGGGCGGGAGAAGCGTAGCTTATCAAAGGCTCTGCTCAAATCCTTTTCCCTAGTCACGGCCACTGCGATCGGATGTATTAGTATCGCCACCAGTGCCACTGCGGCCAGTTTTTACTTCACTTTCGGTAGCTCTGGTACGGGGGACGGTGAGTTCAATTCCCCCTCCGCTATCGCTGTCGATAGCGGGGGTAATATCTATGTAGCCGATACGTTCAACGATCGCGTACAGGTATTCAACCCCAGTGGTGTCTTCCAGTCCACTTTCGGTAGCAAAGGTTCGGGGGACGGTCAGTTCTCGACCCCCTACGGTATCGTCGTCGGTAGCGGTGGTAATATCTATGTAGCCGATACGGACAACGCTCGCGTACAGGTATTCAACCCCAGTGGTGTCTTCCAGTCCGCTTTCGGTAGCAAAGGTTCGGGGGACGGTCAGTTCCAAGGCCCCTACGGTATCGCGGTCGGTAGCAGTGGTAATATCTATGTAGCCGATACGGGCAACAATCGCGTACAGGTATTCAACCCCAGTGGTGTCTTCCAGTCCGCTTTCGGTAGCCATGGTTCGGGGGACGGTCAGTTCGATGGACTCCAAGCTATCGCCTTCGATAGCAGTGGTAATATCTATGTAGCCGATACGTTCAACAATCGCGTACAGGTATTCAACCCCAGTGGTGTCTTCCAGTCCGCTTTCGGTAGCCAAGGTTCGGGGGACGGTCAGTTCGAAGCCCCCTTCAGTATCGCTGTCGATGGCAGCGGTAATATCTATGTGGCCGATACGTTCAACGATCGCGTACAGGTATTCAACCCCAGTGGTGTCTTCCAGTTCGCTTTCGGTAGCCAAGGTATGGGGAACGGTGAGTTCAGTATGCCCCAAGGTATCGCTGTCGGTAGCGGTGGTAATATCTATGTAGCCGATACGGTCAACAATCGCGTACAGGTATTCAGAACGCCCGAACCTTCTAGTATTATCGGATTAGGCATACTAGGGGGCGGTTTAGTGGTGCTTCGCCTCGCTAAACGTGGTTAATCGGTGTGGAGTGGGGAGATGAGTTAAAATTTTCCTAATTCCCCACCCTTTGCGGTTAAAAGCTTTAATTGTCCTGCTGCCTTTGTAAGTCCTCGATAGTTGCGGGGGATAAATCGGTAAATCGGGCAATTTCTGGGATAGGACAGCCAGCAGATAGCATTTTTAGAGCAATTTGTCGAGCTTTTTCTTCTTTGCCTTCCTCTTTGCCTTCCTCTTTGCCTTCCTCTTTGCCTTCCTCTAAAGCTTCTTGATAGACTTTAGTTTCTCTTAGATCACTTAAACTAAACATTTTTTCTATCTCCTTACGGTTTAATTTGGGCAATTTATAAATGAGAATTGTCTCAATTAATTCTAGAATGTCCTCTCTTTTTAAAGACTCCTGGAATTGTTGTCTAACTTGTTGAATCAGTTCTTTTCCTTGCCCTAAGGTGTTGGCTTCCGATTCCACAATTAATTGTAACACTTTTACCCCCAGAGAATCCCCCTCATCTAACTGATTCAGATAATAACAGTTAACCCGGCCTGACTCAAAGAATTCTTGATAACGAGATTTGGGACTATTTTCAATTTCCCGATGGGGATAAATGATCACCCCTTGCCAATTGTTATTACTCTCACTTTGATGAAAATAGAGAAATATTTCACTAAAAAAGCGCGAGTAAAACCGTTCATCTTTTTGAAATTGTACCTCAACAAAGTAAATCGGTTCATTAAGGTTATCAGGAAGAAAGACCCCATCTAAACGAAAAGCGAGTTGTTTAACTTCTACGGAGGAAAATTGATAATGATTGACGGTTTCAGGGGGAAGATTCAGCAAATCAAAGAAACTTTCAGGAAAAGTCTGAAAGAGACGATAGAAAATACTGTCCGTTTTCACTCAATTTTGTCCCTCAATGACTTGTGGTACTTGTTCAATATCTAAGTCTAAAGCTTGGGCAATTTGTTCTACACTTCACCCTAAAGCCAATAAACGGGGAATAGAGTTTAATTTAGCGGTTAATGCTCCTTCCTCTCTGCCTTCCTCTAAAATATCTTGATAGATGACTGATTCTCTCATAATGTCACTCCGAAGAATTTTTTTAATCGTCTCTCGATTGTAATTCTTCGATCGCGTCGGGGGATAGATCGGTAAATCGGGCGATTTCTGGGATAGGAAAGCCAGCGGATAGCATTTTTAGGGCAATTTGTCGGGCTTTTTCTTCCTTACCTTTTTGTAGTCCCTTTTCCTGGCCTTCCTCTAAAATATCTTGATAGATGACGGATTCTCTCATAATGTCACTCCGAAGAATATTTTTAATCGTCTCTCGATTTAATACTAACCCGGCGAGAATACTGGTAGCGGCAGCGAGATTGCTTTGCACCTGTTTTTGGGAGATAGTTTCTAGAGAACGGGACACCTGACTTAACACCTGTTCGGGATCATCAGTATTGCTGAGGATGGCAAAGGGTAATAAACCGGGATGATGGAAAAATTGTGGCGTATTTTCTTCCCAAAGACGGATGACTTGAAAAGAATGAAAGGTTTCCCCCAGACGGAAAGTATTTTCTTGTACTAGGGGGGAATCA
>NZ_JADBTF010000425.1:0-7431 GCF_020246295.1 Microcystis sp. M090S1
TGAAATGGAGCGAAAGTCTGTGGACTTTGTGTAAGACAGTACATGGTTTTTTAACCGTGGTATGCAACGGTGGTTGAAGCAGAAACTTAAATCGTGAGGTTTAGGAATCGCCGCACTTTTAGGGCGGCGAGGATGTCAATTTCTGACCGCTCAAAGCTAGGCGAGGATCAGTTCGATTACCTGGCCGCCTTGACGGTTGATTTCTTGCAATTTGTTCGATAGTTGCTCGTAGGCAACGAGATACTCGCTCACACTGCGACGCACACGGGTTTGTCGTCCCGCTTTTGCGCCACTCACCACGCGCAAGCGATAGAATTTGCCCCGATCGCCCCCAGCTAATCCGGTTAAGGATTGACCAGTTCCGTTAATATAAACGGGGGAAGCACTGTTATAGGCTAGTTCCCTGGTCAGTTTTCCCTCTTTTAACGGTGCGCGATCGCTGGTCGCATAACCGCGATAGACTTGGAACAGCCGACTAAAACCGACGGTTTTCTGACCCGTCTGGGTAGCGAAACCGCGATAGTAGGGGACAATGTTCTCACCGAAATGTTGGTTGTATTCGGGGGAATCGAAATAGGAATTAATTTCTGCTTCGTAACCCTGTTGATTGTAGAGATCGGTGTGGAAAGCGATCTCAGCTTGATCGTAGGGAGCGCGACCGAGCAGGTGTTTATAATTCAACTCGATAAAGCGATTTTGGGGATTGCTGTGGAAAAATTTCTGCCGATATAATTCTGATTGAGCGATCGCCCGAACAAAATCCCTGACGCTAATGGAACGATTGCGTAGGAGGGATTCTAGGCTGATCAGGCGCTCGCTGGACATCAGATGCTCGTTGCCCAAGATCTGTCGATAGGCCCCGCGGATCACCACTTCTACCTGTTCATCACTGTCGGTGGAGCGTAATTCCAAGCGGGGGGAACCGTTGTAGGGTTCAAATCCCAGTCTCTGGGCCGCTATCAAGCTAGTCATCGTCGATCCTCCTGAAACTAACCTTTAATGGATATAACAAGGTCTGGAAGAACAGGTGATTGCTAACCCTTTTGCTAACAACCTCCTGTCTTTCCAGACCAGCAGTTTTTTCGATCGGACTAGCTGAGAGCGTTGATAGCGTAGTCGATATAGGAGTTGGCTTCTACCGCAGGGTCGCCACTTAAACCATGGTTGGCTTTGATGTGTTTGAGGGCTTCGATGTACCAGCTAGGAGACAGGTCGAAGGTGCGGTTGATTTCGTCGATACCAGCGATGAGGTACTCGTCCATCGGACCGGTTCCACCAGCAACTAAGCAGTAGGTCACCATGCGGAGGTAGTAACCGATGTCACGAGCGCATTTGTCTTTACCACGTTGGTCCGCCGCAAAGTTATTCCCCTGCATTTGGGTGGTGTAGGGGTACTTGTTGTACACTGCTTGAGCGGCACCGGAGATTAAAGAATTAGCTCTTTCGGTTAAAGCTTTAGCGGCGGTGAGGCTGGCAGAAGCTTGACGAAAACGACCGAAAGCAACTTGGATTTCGGTGCTGCTTAAGAAACGACCTTGAGAATCAGCGGCTGCTACGGCTTCGGTAAGGGGGGTTTTCATTGTTTGGTATCTCCCAATAATCTTGCAATAAGTTTCCTACGGTTCAATTGAGACTAGCCCCAGGGACTAGGCGACAGCAGCGGCGGCGCGGTCGAAGTAGCTGGCAATTTCAGACATTAAAGCACTGCAATCGCCAGGGGTGACACCGTTGCGATCGTTAGCGATGGACAACGCAGCTTCTTTCATTTTGCTTACGCCAGCAGCTACGGAAGCTCCGGGTACTCCTAAAGCTACATAGGTTTCGCGCAGACCATTTAAGCAACGATCATCGAGAACACTGCCGTCGCCAGAGAAGGTAGCGTAGGTAACATAACGCAAGATGATTTCCATGTCGCGTAAGCAAGCGGCCATACGACGGCTGGTGTAGGCATTACCACCGGGGGTGATCAGTTGGGGCTGTTCAGCGAACAGGCTACGAGCGGCGTTGGCAACGATGGTGGAAGCGTTACTGGTGATCCGGTTAACAGAGTCCATCCGTTTGTTGCTGTCGGCAACCATGGCGCTCAGAGCGTCTAGTTGGGAAGAGCTTAAATATTCGCCGCGAGCATCAGCTTGGGATACTACCCGGGTGAATGCGTCAAACATTGTGACAATCTCCTAAATTTAAATGGGATTTGCTTGCAATTAAAAGGTTTTCCCTCTTAAGGGATTTCACGGTGAGCCTGGACGAGCCTTGACCGTGATTGTTGCGACCTACTTTAAGAAACCTGAAAAAACTTCATGGCTCTCTCATAAATCACCTAAGGAGGTTAAACAAGTATCCAGCTTAACTTTTGTCTGTTATCTTGGCCCCTCAAATTAAATTTATACACTGCTGTCGAAACTTTGTTTGTTACATCTTATTAAGTTTTTTGCTGTCTTTTTGTAACAGTCACTTAACAATAACTCGATCGAGTTGGTCATCGATTCTTGACCATGGCTCAAAGCCTCTCACCGTCGGGAAATCAGAGACAGCAAGGCTTTAAGGGTATAAAGGGCAGCAAGATAAAAATTTTAAGTTTTTTTTAATATTTTCCCGCTTTCCCTTCCCCTATTACCCAAGGATTGCCCTTTCCAGCCCTCCAATTACGATGAAGTTTTGTAAAGAAGGGAGTGGGGTGTGGGGTGTGGGGTGTGGGGAAGTGGGGAAGTGGGGAAGTGGGGAAGTAGGGTGTAGGGTGTAGGGTGTGGGGTGTGGGGTGTGGGGTGTGGGGTGTGGGAAGTATAAATAAAAATAATCTCCTGTCTCCTGACTCGGAGTCTCCTGACTCGGAGTCTCCTGTCTCCTGACTCGGAGACTCCTGACTCGGAGTCTCCTGTCTCCTGTCTCGGAGTCTCCTGACGACCGACGACCGACGACCGACGACCGACGTTAAACTAGAAATCGGTGCTCAAAAAATCTAGCCGTCCGAACCCGATGATTTCCTCCTTTCCCGTTCCTAATAGCTTAAATTGCCCTCAAATTCGCCTTGCCATTCGTTCCCTGCAGCCGCAATTAGTCCACTGGCGCCGACAAATACACCAAAAACCAGAACTAGGCTTTCAAGAACACCTCACCGCCTCCTTAATCAGTCAAACCCTGACTAAATACGGAATTGAGCATCAAACCGGCATCGCCGGCACCGGAATTGTCGCCACCATCGAAGGCAGTCAACCGGGGCCGGTTTTAGCCCTGCGGGCCGATATGGATGCACTACCGATCGCCGAAGAAAACCAAGTCCCCTATCGTTCCCAACATCGGGGCCAAATGCACGCCTGTGGTCACGATGGCCACACAGCGATCGCCCTCGGCACGGCAGTTTACATAGCACAAAACCGTCACGATGTCAAGGGGACAGTAAAAATTATTTTCCAACCCGCCGAAGAGGGGCCGGGGGGGGCGAAACCGATGATCGAAGCGGGAGTGCTGAAAAATCCCGACGTGGACGGAATTATCGGGATGCATCTCTGGAATAATCTGCCTTTAGGGACAGTGGGCGTGAAAAATGGTCCCTTAATGGCGGCGGTGGAATGTTTCGATCTCCAGATTCAAGGCCGGGGCGGCCACGGGGCAATTCCCCATCAAACCGTCGATTCACTACTGGTGGCGGCCCAAATCGTCAACGCCTTGCAAACCATCGTCGCCCGCAACCTCAACCCCCTCGATGCTGCCGTGGTGACTGTGGGTAAATTAGCAGCGGGAACCGCTAGAAACGTGATCGCCGATAGTGCTAATCTCAGTGGGACGGTGCGCTATTTCAATCCCCAGTTAGGGGGCTATTTCCGACAACGGATGGAAGAAATTATCGCGGGCATCTGTCAAAGTCAGGGGGCTAGTTATCAATTCGATTACTGGCAATTGTATCCCCCGGTAATCAATCATGATCAGATGGCGGAATTAGTGCGCTCAATCGCCGCACAAGTGGTGGAAACCCCGGACGGAATCGTTCCCGAATGTCAAACCATGGGAGGGGAAGATATGTCATTCTTTTTACAGGAAGTACCGGGCTGTTATTTCTTCTTGGGGTCTGCCAATCCCGAATTAGGATTAGCCTATCCCCACCATCATCCCCGCTTTGATTTTGATGAATCTGTGTTAGCGATGGGAGTCGAGATTTTTGTCCGTTGCGTCGAAAAATTCTGCAACTCTAGGACTTTCTAGAAATCCGTTCAAGGTGAACAGTTTTTGTCAAACCTGAAACCGCTAAACTGATCACTGAATCAGACGAGTAAAAAAACGCATGAATAATAATATCCAGGAAAACGATGCCCAACGGGTGAAAATCCTCAGCGAGGCCCTACCCTATATACAAGAATTTCGCGGTCGTACCGTAGTGGTTAAATACGGTGGTGCGGCCATGAATAACAGCGATATCAAAGACACGGTCATGCGAGATATCGTTTTTCTCTCCTGTGTGGGGGTTCGTCCCGTTATTGTCCACGGCGGCGGTCCAGAAATCAATAGTTGGCTGGATAAATTAGGCATTGAACCCCAATTTAAAGACGGTTTACGCGTCACCGATGCCGACACCATGGATGTGGTAGAAATGGTGCTGGTGGGACGCGTCAATAAAGAAATTGTTGCCCTGATCAATCAAGCCGGCGGTAAAGCGGTAGGATTATGCGGTAAGGATGGCAATCTGATCACTGCTCGTCCCGTGGGTAAAGAGGGCATTGGTTTTGTTGGAGAAGTCAGCAGTGTCGATACTAGCGTCGTCGAATCCTTGGTCAATAGTGGCTATATTCCCGTGATTTCCAGTGTGGCCGCCGATGAAACCGGCCAAGCTCATAATATCAATGCCGATACGGTAGCCGGAGAAATAGCGGCGGCTTTAGGGGCAGCTAAACTGATTTTGATGACCGATACAGCCGGAATTTTAGAGAATTACAAGGATCCTTCCACTTTATTGGCTAAATTAGATATCCAACAGGCCCGGGAGTTGATTCAAAAAGGCATCGTTGCCGGCGGGATGATTCCCAAAGTTGGCTGCTGCGTGCGATCGCTGGCCCAGGGAGTTCAGGCTGCTCATATTATCGATGGTCGTCTTCCCCACGCCCTTTTACTGGAAATTTTCACCGATCAAGGCATCGGTTCCATGATTGTGGCCTCCGGTTATACTAATCTATAGTAGTAATTACCGTACTTTTGGTTAAAAAGACTTGCCTAAAACCAGAGATCTGGTGTACAAGTAAGTTAATAAACGCGCTTCTCGCTCCTTTGTAATGGCAAAAGTCTTAGTCTTGAGTTAGTTTAGCTGGGAAGCGCAAAATCCGAAGTTTTCATAGCAATTGAATTTATGACCAAACAAGCTGTAGCTCACCCGATGGTGAAGTTTCAACGCAAGGTTAGCAAGTGGATAGATGCAAAAGTAGTCAAACCTAGCGATAGTATCTGGAAACTGGCTCTTTTATACGGAGATGAGTGGGGATACTGGAAGCAAGAGTTGCTCGATTTCGGTTTCTCCATGCAAGACCCTCTCAGCGAAGTGGTAGCGGTAGAAGCTTGGGACGAGGAATAAGCGACCATCGACTCAAAAGCCGCTTTCTACCAAGATTATCGCCATGGGATCGACTCCGATTATCCTTTCCGCTCTGGTTATCTTATCCTTAAGCGCGAGTTGTTCTCCCCAGACCGAAACCCAACCACCGCCACCGGCGGCCCGTACTACTACCGTCAACGTCACCAGGGCTAAACCAGCAACCATCGAACGCAATCTCGATTACACAGGAACCACCCGACCTTTAAAAGTCGTTTCTCTGCGATCGCAAGCCACGGGTCAGTTACTCAATCTCCTCGTCGATGTGGGAGATGAGGTGCAATTAGGGCAAATCCTCGCCCGTGTTGATGATCGTCTCCTCGCCACCGTTGTCCGGCAAGAAAAAGCCGCCCTGTCGTCCCTAGAAGCGGAATTAGCCCGGGCGAGAATTGAAGTCAGTAACGCTGAAATTGAAGTGGAGCGCCTACAACTACAATACCAACAGGACAAAAATGATGCCGAGCGCCTGCAAAAATTAGCCCTAGAAGGGGCGATTCCCCTGCAACAGGGCGAAACAGCCCAAACTACGGCGGCAGTAGCTTTAAAAGCCGTTAATAGCGGGCGATCAAGAATTAAAGTCGAGGAGCAGGTAGTGGCGGGAATTATCGGGAGAATTGCCGCCCAAAAATCGGTCATCGCTCAGGAACAACAACGTCAGGCCTACGCTATTCTTAAATCACCAGCGACGGGGATAGTTATCGAAAAACTGAAAGAGCCGGGGGATTTAGTCAGTATCGGCGATGAAGTCCTCAAAATTGGCGATTTTCAACAGGTCAAGGTGGTAGTATTATTATCGGAATTGGATTTAAAAACGATTAATTTAGGACAAAAGGTTAATGTCAGCCTTGATGCTTTCGGTGATAGAAATTTTTCCGGTCGCATCACCAGGATTTTTCCCCTCAGCCAAGGCACGGCCCGGCGGATTCCCGTGGAGATTGCTCTACCCAATGGGGATGGTTTAATCAAAGGGGGATTATTGGCCCGGGTACGGTTTAATAATAATTCTGCCCCTCAGGTGATTGTTCCCGAAACAGCAATTGTCGGTCAGGGGGAATCCTCGGCAATTTTCGTCCTTTCCGAGTCTAACTCGCAAGTGGAAAAACGTCCCGTTCGTCTCGGTCAAGCGCTTGACGGTCAAGTAGAAATTATCACTGGACTCGAACCGGGGGAGCGTTTCGTCGTTAATAGTAGTAAACCTTTGCAAAATGGTGAAAAAGTCCGGGTCAGTATCCTCAGTAATCCTTGAGTAAACCATTGGAGATACCTTTGAAGAGGTTCAGGAAAATATTAAAGAAGCGATTGAACTTTACCTTGAAGTTTTGCAAGAACGCGGGGAAACCATTCCAGAACCCACAACTAAAGTCGGATTGGTTGGAGTCGCTGCAGGAGGGTTCTTGCCGACTACCCAAAAACTGCTGGGGTTTCACTGACGAAGAACAAGGGCGACCTGATCAGCTACGATTGACAGGGCAATCGCACGGTTTGTCTTGCTCTTTTTTCTCACAAATTTAATTTTCGCACAGGTCTAAGTAGGGAGGCACAATTATTTGTAGGATGGGTTAGCGGTAGCGTAACCCATACAGGCGTTGGGTTTCATGCTTCAACCCAACCTACGTTCATCTTATATCTGGACTTCCCCGTTGACAAAAGGCCATAACCTGTGCTGTAGAAGGGATTAAGAGAATTTACAGCGCCCCGTTACTGGGTACAAATTAGGGAAACTCCCAATAAATCTAACGCCTGTTGTTGCAGTTGGGTCGGTCGAGTTATCTTAGAAAAACGATAACTTCCCTCCCTAATCGTACATTCCACTGTATTCAAGCAAATTGTCCCCAGGTCTTCCAACAAAGTCCGAA
>NZ_JADBTF010000426.1:0-5087 GCF_020246295.1 Microcystis sp. M090S1
GGTCAACATTGAAGAAGTTTCAGTATATCCTACTCTTTCTTGTCTTTCATACCAAGCTTGTGTTCTGAGCTGGAGAGCTTTATTGTAAACTAATCTTACACAGCCCAAAGTGCGCCGCAATAGCGACTCTTGTTCGGGTGTGGGGTAAAATCGGAACGAGTAGGCTTTTTCCATACCTCACATTTTAGCATATATTTCGTAAATGTGCTAATATTTAACAGTAAAGCCAACCTAGAACGACGGGGTTTCAGACCCAAAATTTTCGATGAGCCATTAACTTCTTGCCATTGCCGGACTAGCAAAGATACTCTAAATCGAAACCCCAGCCAGAAAAATCGGAAAAACAGCCCTAGGGTTGCTTGCGAGTGCTATAAAGGTAGATAGTCATCTCGATCGCCTACTTGTCCTAACTATGCCACGCACTCAACGTAACGATAATTTTATTGATAAATCTTTTACCGTCATGGCGGATATCATTTTAAAGATACTGCCCGCCAATAAAAAAGCCAAGGAAGCCTTTGTTTATTACCGCGATGGGATGTCTGCCCAAGCTGACGGCGAATACGCCGAAGCCCTCGATAATTACTATGAGGCTTTAACATTAGAAGAGGATCCTAACGATCGCAGTTATATCCTCTACAATATCGGCATTATCCACGCTAGTAACGGCGAGCATGAAAAGGCTCTGGAATACTACGAAGAAGCTATCCAACTTAATCCCAGAATGCCCTCCGCTTTGAATAATATCGCCGTTATTTACCATTTTCAAGGGGAAAAAGCCAGAGAAGACGGACAACAGGCCGAAGCGGAAGCACTCTACGACAAAGCGGCAGAATACTGGAAACAAGCCATCCGATTAGCCCCCAATAACTACATTGAAGCCCAAAACTGGCTGAAAATCACCGGGCGATCGGAAATTGATGTTTTCTTCTAAATTGAGGAGACAGGAGACAGAATTCAGGAGTCAGGAGATTGCTTTTATTTATTCTCCCCACTCCCTCACTCCCCCACTCCCCAATTCATCATTCATCATTCATCATTCCCCATTTCTCCCATGATCGATCGAGCTACAGTTGAAAAAATCGCCCATTTAGCCCGTTTAGAGATTAATAGCGGCGAAGAAGAACAATTTGCGGGGCAATTAAGCGGGATACTAGATTATTTCGAGCAGTTAAGCGAATTAGACACGGAAAATGTGCCACCCACCACGCGAGCGATCGAAATTCAAAATATCACTCGCGCCGATAGTAATAGACTTTATCCCGATCACGAGGTCTTAGTGCAAGAATCGCCGGCCCCAGAAGGGGATTATTTCCGGGTTCCCCGTATTCTCAACACCGACGAAGACTAAATCAGTGATCAGTGATCAGATGTGAGTTTTCAGTTTACTGTTTACTGTTTACTGATCACTGATTTAGATGCCATCTAGGGTTTTTGCTGCTATCTTGGACTAAGATCAGACCTAGCAATGGAGACATAATATAATGATCGCATCTCAAGATGTGGCACCATTTCAGCTTATTTCGACCGTAGAATCGGCAGCAACAGAATTTAGGCCTTGGGGTTCTTTCACCACCCTAGAAGAAGGTCTTGGTTATAAAATCAAGCGAATTGAAGTGAATCCGGGTCATCGTCTCAGTTTACAGATGCACTACCATCGCAGTGAACACTGGATTGTCGTTTCGGGAACGGCAAAAGTCACCTGTGGAGATAACGAAGAAATTCTCGGATCCAATCAGTCCACTTATGTGCCGCAGTGTACCGCTCACCGTCTGGAAAACCCCGGGGTGATCAAATTGGTGTTAATTGAAGTGCAAAATGGGGAATATTTAGGAGAGGATGATATAGTCCGTTTTCAGGATGATTATGCTCGTCATCAGAGCTAAGACTGTGTTTAGGGAGACAGAAGGCCAAGAAACTATATTTCCGCCCAAAAAACCTTTTTAGGTTAGTCTGCCTGACTGTCTTCCCTACCCTCAAGGCTCGTCAAGTTCTAGAAAAATTTTCTTTTCCGGCCGGGTAGCGGTTTTCTCCATGGGAGGTAAAGGCGCGGGGAGGGGGATTGATTTTGACCATGTTGTGAGCAAAGAACGGGTAAAATCAGCAGAAAAATAAACTTCCCCTAGACCCTGTGTGGGAAGCTTGAGGAAAGCTGGGTTAGGGGAAATGATTTATTCCTTTGCTGGATTAATTCCAAGATATAACTCTCATTTGTCAGGACTATAACGGCCGGATGTCAATTCTGTGACAAAGAAAAGCCGTCAGCTTTTTCTCCCCACTTCCCCACTTCCCCCCGCAACGCGCACGAAGTGGTCTCCCCTCTCCCCTCTCCCATCTCCCAACTCCCGTCCACCTATTTTCTGAGAATTCTAGAGGTACTTGTAAATATTTGTTACAACGAGACGAGGAAAAATCTGACGGCAGGGACACAAGAAAGGATTAGCGACGGGGATCAGGGATTTCAGCAGGAAATTGCATTGGGGATCAAGAGAAACTGATTGTAAAGTTTTCGATAGCTCTCGCCGATTCTTGTAATAGTTCGATACATATAACATAGATGATCAGCGATGATTGTAAATTTATATTGCGAATAGCTCATCTTCTTCGGTGTTTTCCCTATACTGGTTTTCATCAACTTTGAGCCGACGTGCAGAAAAGTTAGACCACCAAGTTTGTAAGAGGTCAGGAAGATGCAATTAACCGCAAGAAATAACTGGGGCTACGTTTCTTTAGCAATGCTAAAAAGCTTTCTTCTCTGGAGTTTCGTCCTCACTGTCTGTTTATTAGTAGTGGGATTTCCTTTAGTAGTATTAATGATGACAGTGGGAGCATTGTCGGCGATTATCTTACAGTCAGTTTTACCGATTAGTTCCGTGCTTTTAGTTGCGGGAATGATTATTGGTATTAATATTTTGGCTATCCTAATTAGTGCCGCTTTATTAACAGCAAAAGGTGTTCATCCCCATGAAGTTAGCTGGCTGCACTGGTTACACGGTGAGGTAAAAACCTCTCATCAAGCTGTTTATGCTTCTTGTCCCCTAACTTGCGGGGTAGTTCATTAAATCTGATTTTCTTACAGTGGAATTACTTACCTTTTTTCTATTTAGATTTATTTAAGTTTTCAACTGCTTTATCGGTTGACTATACAGATTCCAAGCTAGTGGAACCCGGTTTTACCGGGTTTTTTCATCGTTATTGAGCTAAAGCAGTTATCTGAATGGTGAGGTACGAAGTTTTCGTTTTGGGGAGTCGGTCGCCGGTCGTCGATATCAAATTATGAGAAAGGCTGTAACTGAATATTAGAAGATAGGGAAATAAAAGCTTTTTTGCTGTGATCGGTAAACAGTGATCAGTTAACTGAAAACTCACATCTGATCAGTGATCACTGACCGGTATAATGGGGGAGAAAACCGGAAAAAATCGATGTCTAGCCTTCCAGAAACCGATAATCCCAGCTACAAGGTCATCTTAGAGGCATTAAACCATTTAATCACCGTTGTTGCCCGTTTACGAGACCCAGAAAGCGGCTGTCCTTGGGATTTAGCTCAAACCCCGGCAACCCTGATTCCCTACGTTATCGAAGAAGCTTATGAGGTGGTAGCGGCGATTAAAAGCGGTGATAAAACTGCCATTGCCGAGGAATTAGGCGATTTACTGCTACAGGTGGTTTTACAAGCCCAAATTGCCAGTGATGAGGGTAATTTTAGCCTAGAAGAAGTGGCTAGGGGCATCACTGATAAATTAATTCGTCGTCATCCCCACGTTTTCGCAGATCTATCCCTAGAAAATCCCGAACAGGTGCGTCAAAATTGGGAGAAAATCAAAGCTGAGGAAAAAAATGACCCGACTATTAGCGGCAAATTAACCCGTTATGCCCAAACTTTACCACCCTTGATAGGGGCGATGAAAATTTCTCGGCAAGCGGCGCGAGTCGGTTTTGAGTGGGAAAATATCGCAGGAGTCTGGGAAAAATTTGGCGAAGAGTTAGCAGAATGGCAAGAGTCCCTAGAATCGGGCGATAAAGAGCATCAACAGGCAGAATTAGGCGATTTACTCTTTACTATTGTCAATCTTGCTCGCTGGTATAATTTAGACCCCAGCATCGCTTTACAAGAGACTAATCTGCGTTTTATTCAACGTTTTTCCCTAGTGGAATCTGTCGCAGAAAAGCCTCTCCATGACTATACACTAGAGGAATTAACGGTTTTCTGGCAGCAAGCGAAAGCTAAGTTAAGCTAAACGGCTTTTACTTCGGATCACCGATATAGACTCCAAAAGGGTTATAGCTATTGGATCATGCAGGTTAAGTGCCGTTTAGCTTACCTAAAATGTCGGATGAATGCCCCCGCTACATTTTTCGACAAGATACTCAGCAAAATTAACGGCAAATGAAATCCGACCAGAATATTAGCAACGGAGCATCGGTTTAATTCCACCATCTGTGGGTAAACTGTGTTATATTTAATTTAGCCAATGGTCGTGGATTGTTAGATGCTAGTCGTAGAAGCAAAGCTAAAAAACGGAACCCCAGAGCAATATCACCAGCTTGATGAAGCTATCAAAACTTCTCAGTTTGTGCGTAACTCTTGTGTTCGTTATTGGATAGAAAATAAAGGAACAACCCGCAATGATCTCCAAAAACTTTGTGCGGTACTAGCTAATAATAAAGAGACACCTTGGGTTAATAAATTAAACTCTCAAGCTCGTCAATCGGCTGCTGATAGAGCCTGGCAATCAATTACTAGGTTTTACCAGAATTGTCATGCTAAGATACTTGGGAAAAAGGGTTTTCCTCGGTTCAAAAAGCATAGCCGTTCCGTTGAGTATAAACTAACGGGCTACAAACTATCTGATGATAGACGTAAAATCAAGTTTACCGATGGTTTTAAAGCAGGAGAATTTGATTTATGGTGTAGTCAAAAAACCTTAGTTTATTATTCAGAACAACAGATTAAACGGGTAAGAGTTGTTAGACGTGCCGATGGTTATTATTGTCAGTTTTTGATTGACGTAGAACGGCAAGAATACCATAAACCAACGGGACAAATAACAGGAATTGACTTAGGGTTAAAGGAATTTTATACCGA
>NZ_JADBTF010000427.1:0-16313 GCF_020246295.1 Microcystis sp. M090S1
AAGTAGGGTTTGCTGAATAATGGTAAAACCCTTTTAAAATAAGGCTTTTGACCTGTTAAAATCCGATGTTCATGCTGCGAAAATAGGATTAAGACCTTCAAAAACCTGGCATTATCCTTCTTTTAGTACATAAACTGGTACAAAAAAAGAGGGCAACAAAGCCTGAAACGACCGGCTACTGACGACCGACGACCGACTCCTAACCCCACCAACAAACTTTTTCAGCCAACCCTAACTATAGGCTATTTTGGATCAGGTGACGAAACTAGCATTTTCTCCTAATTCAAGCGAAAAAACCCCGCATGACTTCAAGAAATCACCGGGGTTTTTAGGAAGAATAGGGATAGGGAAGGAATTTAACCCTCGGTTTCCTGTCTGGTTTGGATAAACAGAATCAAGAGGAAAACGGTGGGGACTAGGACGAATAGGATACTAGCGATAAAGCCGAGATTATTTACTTGCATGAGTTAACTCCCTTAAGTGACAACGGATTTACATTAAAGATTAACTCCTAGAATATCATCCCAGAGAAGCCAAGGCGTTGCTGATTTGAGAGGGGAAGTGGGAAGTGGGAAGTGGGGGAGTGGGGAGTGGGAATTATGAATTATGAATTATGAATTATGAATTGGGGAGATGGAAGTGGGGGAGTGGGAGAAAGGTGGTTATCTTTTCACCCCCTTGGCCCGCGCGTTTTTAATCGGTACTTTTGGTTCGGTGGCGATGATGTGAAGATCGATATTTTTCTGCCAGATCAGGCGAATGAGTTTTTGGGTGAAAGAACCTTTGATTAAATGCTTCCAGCGCGATTGAAGGCTCTCCCCGATCACAATCTGGGTGATTCGTTCGCGCTCGGCCACTTCGGCGATCGCTGCCGCCACCTGATAGCTTTTAACCCGTAAGAATTTCCCCTCGAATTCCCGACATAAACGTTCGCAGGTTTCGATATGTAAAGCCTCCTCTTTGGTGAGAAAGCGATCGGGGTTATCGACGAAAATCACGAAAAATTCCGCGTTCATATACCCCGCTATCCGCGCTCCCCGACGTAATAATCGTAAAGAGTTTGGATAGGTGGAAATACAGACTAATACCCGTTCGTGAACGGGACAGGATTGACCGATGAATTTGGTCGAATTACTCGCTTCTTCTTCTACCGTATCGGCCACTTCGCGCAGGGCGAGTTCCCGTAGGGCGATTAAATTGCGCCGTTGAAAGAAATTATTTAAAGATTGTTGGATCTTTTCGGGAGCGTAGATTTTTCCCGCTAATAATCTTTCCTCTAGGGTTTCGGGAGTAACATCTACCACGATCACTTCATCAGCTTCCTCCAAAATTCGATCGGGTATTCTCTCCCGAACCACCACCCCGGTGATTCGGGCGACCAGATCGTTTAAACTCTCGATATGCTGGATATTCACTGTAGAGTAAACATCGATTCCCCGGGATAAAATTATCTCCACGTCCTGAAAGCGTTTCTCTCGCTCCGAACCAGGCGCGTTCGTGTGGGCTAATTCATCGATCAGACACAGCTGCGGCGAGCGGGCGATAATCGCTTCCGTATCCATTTCCGAGAGAGTGAATCCCTCTTTCTCTAGGATTTTTCTCGGTACGATTTCCAGTCCCTCGGCTTTTTCGGCGGTCTCTTTCCTGTCGTGGGTTTCAAGAAGTCCGATCACCACGTCGGTTCCCTGCTTTCTGAGGCTATGCCCCTCCTCCAGCATTTTGTAAGTTTTCCCGACCCCCGGGGCCATGCCGATAAAAATTTTATGTCTTCCCCGTCGCACGCTCGTCTCCTTTTTGGCAACTTCCCTTACAGATTAAGATGATTCAATCGTAGCCGGGGGGATTGAATATCATCAATCCTTACCCCCCTCTGATACTAAATCCTGTTTAAAAGGTATAGGGGAGGAGCGGAGGGCCGGAGCGGCGAGAAACAATCCATAACCGGGTTTTTACAGTGGGATTGGAAGTTAATCATATTACTAAAAACGGATTTGGTATGAGAGTGCTTATTGACTAGAGGTAATACCGCGCTGACGTAATTGGTCGATAAAAAATTCTTCTAGGGAAGCACGAGCTAAATTAAGACTAATCAAGCGAGCATCGATACTAGGCAGGGCAGCCAGAAAAGCAGCGGGTTCTCCCTGTAATTGTCCGTGCCAACAATGATCGCGCCAATGCAAACCGAGGAGCCATTGCTGTAGTTGATCCTCCCTACCACCTTGAACAATCACCTGATAGACATCAGCACGACCGAGAATTTGCTCGAGGGAACCAACACAGAGTAATTCTCCCCGGGCCAACAGGGCAATGCGATCGCAAATTTGTTCCACATCGGAGAGAATATGAGAGTTAAAAAAGATAGTTTTCCCCCGTTGTTTGAGGGATTGAATAATTTCTCGCACCTGATAGCGACCGATAGGATCCAGTCCCGACATCGGTTCATCGAGAAAGACTAATTCTGGATCATTGATTAATGCTTGGGCTATACCAATCCGTTGCATCATCCCCTTAGAATATTGACGCAATTGCTTTTTCTGGGCAGTTTTGCGGTCTAATCCCACTAAATCCAATAATTCAGGAATGCGTTTTTTTTGCACAGAAGAGGGAATTTGAAAAATGCCGCCGATTAATTGTAGGAATTCCCAGCCGGTGAGATAGTCGTAGTAGTAGGCATTTTCGGGAAGATAGCCGATGCGTTGCCTGACCGAGCGATCGCCAATTGGCTGACCGAGAATCAAGGCCCGTCCAGAAGTGGGTCGGACAATCCCCAAAAGGGTTTTTAAGAGCGTGGTTTTGCCGGCCCCGTTCGGGCCTAATAATCCAAAAGTTTCGCCCTCATGGACAATTAAAGTACAGTTTTTCAAGGATTCGATTTTTTTATCTAACCAGAATCCCGTCCGATAAGTTTTTTGTAAGTTTAACGTCTCTAGCACAGTTTGACGGCTGGTATTCGTCATTGTTTTGGAATCATCTGAGACAGAATACATGGGTCTGATATCCCTTTTCCTACACTTTGCTTTTATTATCCCCAAATTGTCAGCAGCAATGTCAACGGTATCAAAATAGCACGATTTTGGAACCCAGAAAAATTCCAACTGGTCTTGAGAAGGGGTATCAGTGCAGTTCCAGGCTATTGCCAGCTTTCTTCTCTGGCATTGGTGTGCATTAGCCGCTAAAATCTGTTAGACAGGTAACTTTGACACTTGAGCAGCAACTGGTACAATAGTGCGAACGCTTAAGGAAACCAGACTCTTACACAAACACAGCATGAAACAACTCCTCAATAGCCTCAATTCGCTGACAGTGGCCAGTGTAGCCACTATCGCTTTGGCCTACCCTAGCATCGCTCAAGTTAATCTGTCTGTTTATCCCTATCCTTCCTCGTCGAACGAATCCATAGAATTATACGTTCCCCCTCCAGAAAACAATAACATCGATAATACCTGTACTCAATTGATTG
The DNA here is from genome assembly GCF_020246295.1 of Microcystis sp. M090S1. Taxonomy (NCBI): domain Bacteria; kingdom Bacillati; phylum Cyanobacteriota; class Cyanophyceae; order Chroococcales; family Microcystaceae; genus Microcystis; species Microcystis sp. M090S1. The sequence goes on from NZ_JADBTF010000427.1 coordinate 3,461, forward strand.
GGGCAAATATCGAGAAAATTATCAGTCAAGCTCCCAATCAGTGGGGTATATTAATCGAATCTATCGATCGCCAAACAGTTATTTATAGTCATAACGCCGATCGCTATTTTATCCCTGCTTCTAATACAAAGTTATTTACCACGGCTGCCGCTTTACAAGTGATGAACCCAGAGACGACAATTCAAAAAAAATCCCTGCGCGATTGGGTTAATATCACTAATCAGAGAAGTAATAATTTCTACGCTGACACTCTTTTTCGCTTTATCGGCGGTTCTAAAAGTGTTACTGCCATCTTGGCACAATTGGGCATCAATCCCAGTGGTTTTCGTCTAGCCGATGGTTCGGGATTATCCCGCCGTAATACCGCTACTCCCCGCTCGATCGTGGAAATTTTGCGGGTGATGTATTATTCTCCTAATCGAGACACTTTCTATGCTTCCTTACCAGTTGCGGGAATTAGTGGCACCCTGAGAAACCGAATGCGTCAGACGGCCGCTACTGGCACAGTTTACGCTAAAACTGGTACTCTTACCGGTGTGCGGGCCCTATCGGGTTATCTAGAAAACCCCAACCAAGAACCGATGTTATTTAGCATTATCGTTAATAATCAACGGGTTTCTGGACAGGCCCTGGTGAAAGCGATCGATACTATTGTTCTACAGATGACCGCATCTCGTTCCTGTCAAGCTCAGTAAATCTCTCGTAAAAATCCCCAATTGTCCTGATCAGCTGTCCGCGCATTTAAATTGCTTGTGGAGATGAGGCAAGAGTAAAGGTTAATAATAGCCATAATCTGCCTCAGTTTGGGTTTGGGTTTGGGGGGAGAGATATTCAAAATTAGAAGGATCTCGCAGAAAGCGAAAAACTTCTTCTTCGAGACGATGAATTAGATAGGGTTCTATGGAATTAGAATGGCGTAAACAGGCTAAATAGCCTTCTACATATAGCCGTATCTCATCAAAACGCGAGCCACGGTGCCAAAGATCCACCATGTCATCGGTTAGTCTTTGATAGTAACGAATAGATTGGGTATCTTGGAGCATGGGCAGTAGAACAAAAAAGAGAGAGTTGGGGTAAGTGTGTATGGATAATCGTAGGGAGAATTGCCATTCTCGGTTCCCGATACCTCTATTGTACTCACCAAATCGGCAAAACACAGACGAGCGCATTTTCAGTGATCAGTAAAGGGTGTGGGGTGTGGGGTGTGGGGAGAACAAAGCTGCCTTTTGCATGAGTGCATGAGTGCATGAGTGCATGAGTGCCTCCTGCCTTCGTATAGATTATTCGGGTTCTTCGTTACTTGGTATGGTTCAATAGGGTGGCATAAATCGACTAAATCCTTATCTGGTAAGAGATTTGATTGATTAGTTCGCTCTAGATCGAAAACAATTAACAAAAATCGCCAAATGTCTTTCTCTATGAGAGTTTCATTCCTTATAACCCTGTAAGTTGCATAAGACAAACCGAAGAACCATTATTCGGGGTTTCTTTGTCTTTTTGCCCGTTCAATTTCTGCTTGTAGTTCTGCTATTTGTCGCCTCAATCTTTCGCTTTCGCTATCATTAGCATCAACATTAATTGAGCTTTTAACCCCTGTTTTGGCATAGTTTCCCCGGCGAATTTGACGATAGGATTCCGAGTTAAACCATTGCTGTAGATAATGCACTCTTTCTACGGAAAAAGGATGGGTTAAAAAGGAACCATTACCGCCATTATAAATGAGAAATTTATAAATCTGGTTTAAGTTATCTTGGTCTAATTGTCGGTAGGCTTCCCCTTGGCGAATAAATTCTTCTAAGTTGCATTCATGCAGATATTTTTGACTTCCTCCTGCACATTTCATTAAAGTTCTCAGGACTAAATTTAAATCATCGCTAACTAATAAAGCGGCTCTGTCTGCTGATAATTCTGCTTTTCTTCGCCATTCATAAAAGGCATAAACTAGACCGGTAGTAATGGCTTTTCCTAGTCCTAATGTGATGCCCCCAAGGAAATTAGCCGCCCCCATCACCCAAAAAGACATTTGAATTAAAATACTATGATCGCATTTTAAATGACCTAATTCGTGGGCAAGAATTACCCTAATTTCTTCTTCATCTAATAGGTCTAAAAGGGCAGTATTAAAGACAATGTAGGGATGTTCCGAACCTAAAGAATAGGCATTCGCTGAAGGGTTTTGACTGACATAAAGATTCGGTTCTGGGGACATATCTAAATCCCGCAGACATTGGCGATATATACCGTATAAAGTGGCGTATTGACGCGGGCCGACTTTTAGATCATTGCCCATTAATAAAATTTGCTGGGGACGTTCATAGAGATATTCGGAAAAACTTTTCGCTAATAAGTCAAACCCCGGAACTGATCTTAAGGCCTGTTCAGCTTGCTGATCTAGGGGATGTTTAAACGCTTGACTGGAGATATCAGGATAAGTTGGCATATTTTTTCAAGGAAAAAGGGGAAAGGGAAAAATGATAATTCAGTCGTTAGTCAGAAATAAACGGGCATTAATTGCCAAGTTTGTTAGATTGTCTTGTCAACTTTTTCGAGGCAACCTATGGCATTATAGTCAGTAATTCCTTCTAGAAAAAGTTGGCGTTTATCAAATCAGTAATGCCTCTCAATAGGTTTTTAATTCTGCAAAATTGCGGATTCTAGAGTTTATTTGGTTGCGGTGACATAGAATAGACCTGTGGTGGAAATGAGCTTTTTTCTTGTTAACTATCCTTGGCAACAATTCCTAGATTTGATAACAAAGCTTGTAGGTTAGTTTGCACGGTAGCGGGTTGGTATCTCTTAATAGTTTCTAGGGAATTATCAGCGAGTTTTTGCCACAATTCCCTATGATCATAGAGTTCGATCACCGCTTGGGCAAATTCCTCGGCAGTATCGGCAATTAAAACATCTTGGTGGTCAATTAATCCCATACCTTCGGCACCAATTTTTGTGGTAATAGTGGGTAATCCTAGGGAAAGACTTTGACCAATTTTACCCTTCATTCCCGCACCAAATCGCAGGGGGGCAACAAAAACGCGACTCTTTTGGAAATAGGGTTCTACTTCGGGAACATAACCGGTAACAATCACTTGATCATTGGCTAATTCTTTCACTTCATCCTTGAGGTTACTTCCCAATAAATTAACGGTAATATCGGGACGGGATGCCCAAACTAAGGGCATAATTTCTAAACATAACCACTTAACTGCATCAATATTAGGAGGGTGATTGTAGCTACCAATAAATACTAAACCGGCTCGCTGGTCAAAGGCAACTTTTTCTGACAGGGAAATTTCTTCATGGATATTGGGGATTACCCAAACATTTTTTACTCCTAAAGAGGATAATACCTGCTTTTCGTCTTCGGTTACTACTACGGTTGCTTCCGCTTGATTAGCATAGTTTAACTCTAATTTCTGATAGGTTTGCCAACTCCAGCTAGTATTTTGGTAACTGGGATCGAGATAGTCTTTTTGTCGTTTTAAACGTAGAAAATGCAGGTCAATTGTATCATAAATAATTGGTGCTTTTGTTTTTAAGCGAATTAAATCCATATACTTATCACACAATTCGGGACGACACAACCAAACTCCATCTATCAGAGGTAAATATTTGATTAATTTTTCTTCTAGATTATATCTTTGCGCTGTGCCATAAATAACTTCAATTCCCATTTGTTGCAGGACGGAAGTATAGGGTTGTTCAGGATAGCCATTATCGGGAAAGAAAATGACTGAATAGCCTAAATTGAGCAGTAGCTTAAGAATATTTAATAAACGCACACAGCCGGATTCTCGATCGTATAGTGGAACGTAGGAATCAATGACTAAAATTGTCGGTTTTCCTTGTAAACGTCGGGCAGCTTTGGGTACATTATTAGCATCGTTATCTAGGTGTTTGGTTAATACCTTTGACCATTTTTCTCGAAACTTGGTTTGATTAATAACTTGATATTGTTTGATCCCGCTGGAAAGGTCTGTTCCCGAAGTGATTCCTTCGTAGTGAATGACGTTAGATTGGGGTTGATAGAGGACTTGATAACCCAATTCTCGGATGGCAAAACATAAGTCTGTATCTTCGTAATACGCGGGGATAAAGTCTTGACAAAAACCACCTAATTGCTTAAATAAATCTGTAGGAACTAATAAACTTGCTCCCGAACAATAGTCCACGGGACGGACATAATTATATTCCGGTTCCTCGGGACTATCTAAGCGTCCATAATTCCAACCATCGGCAGAATTCCAGATAATTCCCCCCGCTTCTTGTTGTTTACCATTAGCATAAATTAACTTAGAACCCACCGCACCAACTTGGGGATTATTGATAATTAATTTCACTAAACTTTCTAGACAATTTTCTAGAATTCTAGTATCGTTATTGAGAAAATATAGGTATTGACCTTTTGCTTGACTAGCCCCATAATTACAGGAACGAATAAAACCAGAGTTTTCTGTATTAGTTAATACTTTAATTCCTTTAACTAAAGTTGCTAATTGTTCTAAGGTTTCATCGCTGGAAGCATCATTAACAATGATTATTTCATAAGCTAAATCAGAACCTAGGTTAACACTCAAGGATTCCAGACAGTTAAAGGTGTAGGCAAATTGGTTATAAGCAGGAATAATAATCGAGACTAAAGGATCATCACTACTGGCAATTTCTAGGGGTCGGGGTTCAGCTAATTTAGCACTTTCGATCACCTGTTCTTCAAATTCAGAGGAACTCTTTCCTGTGAGAATTTTAATAATTTTTCGTTTCGTCTTTTTGATTGCTGGTTTCCATCCTTCTTCTTGGAGACTAAAGACAAATTTTTTGAGCAGTTTTTTAACTTTAAAAATAATCATTACTACCATAGTTCTTCCTCTAGAGAAAACCAATCTTGTGCTAAATTTAAATCTCTTTCTGCTCTAACAATAGCTCCTTCCTTTAATTGTTGCTTGAGGTAGTTTCTCTGTTGTTCCATAATATATAATTTAATCGCTTCATGAATTAAATTATTATATTCTTTTTCAGGATAATCACTACTTGCCAACCATCGATCGAGAAGTTGCATGGTATCTTCAGGGAGACTTATCTGAAGTTGTCTGGCCATTTTGTTTTTCCTAACCATATCTAGACAATAACAATTATAAACCCCTAGAGCGATTTTAGTTGCTGTCGGGATAAATTCTCGGGGCTGCGGCGATTAATTTTTGAGTGTAGGGGTGTTGGGGATGGCTAAAAATCTGTTCAGTGTCACCCATTTCAACAATTTTACCCGCAGTCATCACCGCAATTCGATCGCAGAGGAATCTCGCTAACCAAAGATCATGAGTTATAAATAAATAAGTGAGATTAAATAACTTTTGTAACTCTAACATTAACTCTAAAACCTGTGTCTGAACACTAGCATCGAGCATACTAACCGGTTCATCACAAATAACTAATTCTGGACGAGTAATTAAAGCGCGAGCAATGGCTACCCTTTGCTGTTGTCCTCCCGATAACTCTCTAGGATAGCGTCGATAAAATTCCTCTACCGGTGTCAAACCGACTCGATCTAACATTGTTAAAACCTGTTTTTTAGCCGTTTCTAGATTAACTTTTTGATGGATAAAAAGCGGATCGGCGATACTTTCTCCCACCGTCATTAAAGGATTGAGACAAGCGAGGGGATCCTGAAAAATCATCTGCATTAAGCGCCGTTTTGGACGCATTTTTTCCGCCGACAAAGGGGTTAAATCTTCTCCTAAAAATTCCACTTTTCCCCCGGTGGGTTTAATTAACTGTAATAGGGTTCGCGATAGGGTACTTTTCCCACACCCCGACTCCCCAACTAAACCGAATATTTCCCCTCGATACAGTTCAAAATTGACTTCATCCACCGCTTTAATAAATTTCTTTTCTTTCTTGAAAAAACTATCTAAAAAGTTACCTTCTAGGGTATAATACTGTTTTAAATTATCCACCTTTAACACCGTTTCTTTGCCTTGAATTGCTGTGGATTTTTCCTCCCGTAGCTGTAGGTGTAAAGCGGCGGCCAAAAGAGAACGAGTGTAGGGATGTTGAGGCGCTTTAAAAACTGTTTTTACCGCTCCCGATTCGACAATTTTGCCCCCCTGCATCACCGCTAATTGATCGCAATATTCTCCCACCATCGCTAAATCATGGGAAATTAACAATAATCCCATCTGTTCCTCGCTACATAAACGCTTTAATTCCCGCAGAATTTCCGCCGAAACCGTCACATCTAAACTTGTGGTGGGTTCATCGGCAATAATTAACTTAGGGTTTAATAATAAAGCTAAAGCAATGGCCACTCTTTGCCGCATTCCCCCGCTAAATTCGTGAGGATATTGGGACCAACGATTAGCGGGAATTTTCACTTTTTCTAGGTACTTACAAGCTTCACTTTTAGCTTGACGATAGGTTAAATTCCCTCGATGAGCTTGCAAAGTTTCCACACAATGATCGCCAATAGTCATCAGCGGACGATGAGCTTGCAAAGTTTCCACACAATGATCGCCAATAGTCATCAGCGGATCCAGTCGCGTCATCGGATCTTGAAACACTAATCCCACCGCTTCCCCGCGAAACTTTTCTAACTGTTTGCTAGATAAAGATAAAAGCGATCGCCCTTCAAAGGTAATCTCACCTTCCACGTGAGTGCGATTGGGTAATAACCTTAAAATAGCCTTACCGATGGTCGATTTTCCACAACCAGATTCACCCACTAATCCCAGAGTTTCCCCTTTGCCTATACTAAAAGATACCCCATCGATCGCCCAAGAGGGAGAACTTAATTCGGTCGGGTAGGCAATTTTTAGGTCTTTAATTTCCAACATGACGCGATCGGTAACGATAAAAGTTATGACTTAGGGTCAAGTATGCCACACAAACGGCGATCGAGCATTTAATTGCTAATCGACAACTTCCCCTAACAAAACCCGACAATACCCCTTTAAAGTCGCCACTCGCTCGCTAATTATCTGTAAACGTTTCTCCCGTCCTTGCCGCGCCGAGGCCAAAAATAACCAATCCGTCTCCAGCAATCGCCATGATCGATATAGTTCCGTCTGGAGCGCGCGCCAACGATTAGCCACCTTTGGGCTGAAATTGTCATCATTTAGTGACAATATCTCCCCTTCTAGACAGGTTTGTAAAGCTTGAAAAGATTGTAACCCCGTGGAAGCATCCCCATCCAGAAGGGCAAGACTGAAATCCTCCAGTTTTCTTAACAAAGATTTGTAGGCTTGATGGTAATTTGTCGGTAGCATCCAATACAAAGCGCGTTAGAATTTGTTACATAAGATTAACGATTTGCCGTCACGGTTGCAAGTCCTCTTCCCGAGCAGAGACAAAAACTTAAAAGAATCCCGCCCTTTTCGCCGATCGATCCGATTCCAGTGTTAGAGAGTTAAGCAATCTGGCATCCCTTCGGCCTAATAATTTTCTAGTTATCCGTCTCCTTCAGCCCTATTATCCCCCCGATCTAACCATGAACGCCATCACTGCCACCCAACCGGAAATCCTCACCGCCCTTCCCCGGGACACGGAACCGAAAAAAGCGTTAGTTTTACCCGATTGGCTGAAAGAATGCCTGATTACCTACGAAAACGACCCCCAGAATCCCGATATCGATTTAATCTCTAGGGCTTTTAATTTCGCCCACAAACTCCACGAGGGCCAGTATCGCAAATCTGGGGAACCCTATATCGCCCATCCCATAGCTGTAGCGGGATTACTGCGGGATCTGGGGGGTGATGGGGCAATGATCGCGGCGGGATTCCTTCACGATGTGGTGGAAGATACGGAAGTCACCCCCGAAGAAATCGAGGATAGATTCGGTGTTGAGGTGCGTAATTTGGTGGAAGCGGTGACAAAACTCTCCAAATTCAACTTTTCTAGCAAAACTGAACGGCAAGCGGAGAATTTTCGCCGAATGTTCCTGGCGATGGCTCAAGATATCCGCGTCATCGTGGTAAAATTAGCCGATCGCCTGCACAATATGCAAACCCTCGAACACCTCACCCCGCAACAACAGCAACGCATCGCCCTCGAAACTAGAGAAATCTTTGCTCCCCTGGCTAACCGTTTAGGGATTGGCAGATTTAAATGGGAATTAGAAGATTTATGCTTTAAATACCTCGAACCCGATGCTTATCGCACCGTACAGTTATTGGTATCGGAAAAACGCATCGATCGAGAGGCCCGCATCGAAACCGTTACTAACACATTGCGGGAAAAATTGCAAGAAATTGGCATAAAAGTTCTTGATTTACAGGGTCGCCCCAAACATCTCTACGGCATCTATCATAAAATGCACAATCAGGGCAAAGAATTCGAGCAGATTTATGATATTGCCGCCGTCCGCATTATCGTCGAAACCAAAGAGGAATGTTATCGTTGTTTAGCCATAGTTCACGACCAATTTACTCCGATTCCTAACCGTTTTAAAGACTATATCGGTTTACCAAAAGCTAACCGTTATCAATCCCTCCATACCACCGTTGTTGGTTTAAATGCCCGTCCCCTAGAAGTGCAGATTCGCACCCTAGAAATGCACCATGTTGCTGAATACGGGATTGCAGCCCATTGGAAGTATAAAGAAACCGGTTCTAGTCAAACAACTTTAACCGCTGCGGATGAAAAATTCGCTTGGCTGCGTAATCTGCTCGACTGGCAAAAAGACCTTAAAGATGGCCAAGAATACATGGATGGCCTGAAAAATAATTTCTTTGAAGAAGATATCTATGTTTTCACCCCCAAAGGTGATGTGGTGGCCCTCGCCCAAGGTGCGACACCGGTAGATTTTGCCTATCATATTCATAGCGAAGTAGGTAATCAGATGAAAGGGGCAAGAATTAATGGTAAATGGTCAGTTCTTGATGCTCCCTTGCAAAATGGTGATCTGGTGGAAATTCTCACCAGCAAGCATAGTCACCCTAGTTTAGATTGGTTAAATTTTGTCGTTACTCCTAGCGCCAGAAATCGCATCCGGCAATGGTACAAAAAATCGCGCCGAGAAGAAAATATTAGCCGAGGTCGTGATTTATTAGAGAAAGAATTGGGTAAAACTGGCTTCGATGCCCTGCTGAAATCGGAACGAATGCAATCGGTGGCTAAACAGTGCAATTATGTGGCAGTAGATGATTTATTGGCGGCCTTAGGTTACGGCGAAGTTACCCTAAAAAATGTGGTTAATCGTCTGCAAGAAGCAGTTAAAAATCAACAGGAAATTTTAACGGTCAAAAATCCGCCCGATGTCCTGACTGATTCCCAATTGATTCTACCACCTTCTCCCGTTCAAAGGGCTTTACCCGTTAGTAAATCACCGATCGCCGGTGTGGAGGGATTAGTCTATCGTTTGGCCGGTTGTTGTTGTCCTTTACCCGGAGAAAATATTACCGGTATAGTTGCCCATGCGGGGGAAGGCATTGTTATTCACCGTCAGGGCTGCTCGAATGTGGAAAAAGCCGAAGCTGAACGCTTAATTCCTGTTAGTTGGAACCCTATAGATGACCAGGGACGTTATCAAACTTATCCAGTAAATATTCAGATTGAAGTGATCGATCGCGTCGGGGTTTTAAAAGATATTCTCTCTCGTTTAAGTGACCAAAATATTAACGTTCGCAATGCCGGAGTTAAGACTAATTTCGGCAAACCCGCTTTAATTTCCCTGAAAATTGAAGTAAAAGACCTGCAACAATTTGAACGCTGTGTTACTCAAATTAAGCTGATGAGTGATATTTTAAACGTTCGTCGCATCAGTCAGGTAAAAAGCGATCGAGAGTAGGGTGAACCTAAAATTGCTGATCATATTCCCCAAACCCCGGAGCGCCTTAGCTTTGGAAGTGGGATGCTGACACTGACTAAAACCACGATGGCAATATCTGCACTTTTTGTCACCGAACAACGTAGGATCGATAATTAATCTGAGTGCGAAAATCCCTATGTTATTATCCCTACTGTCAGTTATCAGTTTTCTGATTAGTTTTCTGGTGGTTGCCCTGATTAAACAACGTTTTAGCCAACAATTGTTAGATATTCCCAATGAGCGTAGCAGCCATAGTCAACCCACACCTAGGGGGGGTGGACTCGGTTTTGTCGTCGCTTTTGCTCTTACCAGCGGCCTCAGTTATTTTCTCCTTCCTCCTTCCCTACCTCTCATTCCCCTGTGGTTGTCCCTGACTCCTTTAATTATTATCGGTCTTCTCGATGATCGTCGCGGTATTCCCTCTAGTATTCGCTATTTAGTGCAGTTATCCTCCGCTAGTGTTGCGGTCACTTTTTTCGGTGCTTTTCCCCAATCGTGGCTATCAGATTTGGGTTTTGGCGGCAAAGTTTTGGCTATTATTCTCACAATTATCGGCCTGACCGCGATCATTAATTTTTATAATTTTATGGATGGTCTCGATGGCTTGGTGGCTGGCTGTACGGCGGTACAATTAGGATTTCTCGCTCTCTATTTTCAGCAACCAATTTTATGGCTTTTAGTGGCAGCTTTAGGCGGTTTTCTCCTCTGGAATTGGTCGCCAGCAAAAATTTTTATGGGTGATGTGGGTAGCACCAGTTTAGGGGCAATTGTCGCTATGGTTTTACTTAATAACCAGGGCAATCCAAGTCAGGCTTGGTCAGCTTTAACTATCACTTTACCTCTGATTGGTGATGCTATTTATACCCTTATTTGTCGATTATTAAAAAGGGAAAATATCTTCCAAGCTCACCGCAGTCACCTTTATCAAAGATTACAAAAATCTGGCTTGTCTCATCCACAAGTAGCAATTATTTATATGGGGGTAACTCTCCTGATTGCTATTAGTATTAACTACTTAGGAATACTAGGATCATGGCTGAGTTTACCTCTGATTCTAGGATTAATTGTTCTCGGAGAAATTTATCTGAACAGGAAAGTTAGCGAGCATAATTTAGCGGTGACAAGAAAAGAATAATTTTTTTTTGCTATGGACTGAGGGGTTATTCAAACCTAGAGAATGTTAGACTAAATCCTATTTAAAAATTATAGGGATCGGGGGGTAAGGAGCAGCAGGAATTACTCAAATAGTTATTAGCGAAAGTCGTTTATTTCAGTCAAAAACTGATGGTTTTAATCTCTGGCAAAAACAGAGCTATTTACCTATTATCCCTACTAACCAAGAGAAAAGAAAAAATTAATATTTATTGGATCAGGTTAGCTGATATAATCAGGGAGATGACTATCATTCCAAGGTCAATGAGCGCAAGAACGTTATTCGATAAAGTCTGGGACGCACACACGGTTAAGATTCTTCCCAGTGGACAGACACAATTATTCATCGGACTGCATCTAGTCCATGAAGTCACCAGTCCGCAAGCTTTTTCGATGCTGAGAGAAAGGGGTTTAAAAGTATTATTTCCAGGACGGACTATTGCCACCGTCGATCACATCGTCCCCACCGAAAATCAGGCGCGTCCTTTCCTTGACGATTTGGCCGAGGAAATGATCCGGGCGATCGAAACTAATGTTCAAACCAATCATATTCCTTTCTACGGCATCGGTTCCGGCAATCAGGGCATAGTTCATGTGATCGCTCCCGAACGGGGTCTAACCCAACCCGGGATGACGATCGCCTGCGGTGATTCCCACACCTCCACCCACGGCGCTTTTGGGGCGATCGCTTTTGGCATCGGCACTTCCCAAGTGCGCGATGTTCTTGCTACCCAAACCCTATCCCTATCGAAATTAAAAGTGCGTCGAGTGGAGGTAAACGGCGATTTAAACCCCGGTGTCTATGCTAAAGATGTAATTCTCCATATTATCCGTCAATTAGGCGTTAAAGGCGGTGTTGGTTACGCCTACGAGTATGCTGGTAGTACAATTGAAAGGATGTCCATGGAAGAAAGGATGACGATTTGTAACATGGCGATCGAAGGTGGGGCCCGATGTGGTTATATCAACCCCGATCAAATCACCTACGATTACCTCAAAGGTCGTGATTTTGCGCCCAAAGACTGGGAAAGTGCGGTTAATTGGTGGGAAAGCATTAAAAGCGATGCCGATGCGGTTTATGACGATGTGGTGGTCTTCGATGCCGGTGAAATCGAACCCACAGTTACTTGGGGGATTACTCCGGGCCAAGGAATCGGGGTTAACGAAGTCATTCCCACTCCCGAAAGTTTACCGGCAAGTGAAAGAGCGATCGCAGAGGAAGCCTATCAATACATGAAACTCACCCCCGGCGCCCCGATTAAAGGCACAAAAATCGATGTCTGCTTCGTCGGTAGCTGTACTAACGGCCGGATCAGTGATCTGCGCGAAGCGGCCAAATTTGCCCAAGGTCATCGTGTTGCCCCCCATGTGAAAGCTTTTATCGTCCCCGGTTCCGAAAGAGTCAAAAAACAAGCGGAAGCAGAAGGATTAGACCAAATTTTCCTAGCATCGGGCTTTGAATGGCGCGAGGCGGGCTGTTCCATGTGTTTAGCCATGAATCCCGATAAATTGCAGGGAGATCAGATCAGCGCCTCCTCCTCCAATCGTAACTTTAAAGGTCGTCAAGGTTCCGCTTCCGGTCGTACTTTGTTGATGAGTCCGGCGATGGTGGTAGCGGCAGCAATTAAAGGGGAAGTCACCGATCCCAGGGAGTTGTTAAATTAAATAGGGTTTGCTGAAAAAGTTTGTTACTGGGGTCAGGAGTCAGGAGTCTCCGAGTCAGGAGTCAGGAGATAGGGTGATAGGGTTTTGGGGTGATAGGGTGATGAGACAGCTTCCCCACTTCCCACTTCTCACTCCCTTCTCCCCTTCTCCCTTCTCTACAATAATTACTCGCAACCAGAAATACCTTGGGTTATTAAGTACCTAAGCAAAATTAATTACACATCTAAGCCACTACTCCGT
>NZ_JADBTF010000428.1:0-3373 GCF_020246295.1 Microcystis sp. M090S1
TCGCTGAAACCCAGATAGATCAAGGAAAATCATAAATCGAGGTTAACCCTTTGTCCCGTAATGGTTTGAGCCTTTTTTGCTGACCGAAAACGCCTAAGTCCCAGTAAGAACTTCAGGATTTTGTGTCCAGTAGTTCATTGGTATTGTATTGCTTGAACTCAGGCTCTGTAAGACTTTTAGCCATAGCTAGTATGTTTATACGGGGGAAGTCCAGCCATTTACCTGACGGTCTGACCAAGTCGATCGCCAAGACTACCTTGCGGTAAGGGTTTCATTATTTTTCTTGGGGGGAAGTCCAGTTATCCCTGCAAGGTTCTTGTATTTGTATTGTTTTTAGGTGCGCTCGCCCAGCCGTCCAACCAAATGGGAAGTTTTGCCCAGAAAAAAGGGTACCAGCAACGACCTTAACCCGCCTTTTCTGAGAATTGACTGCATTTCTTAAGCACAAATATTTGTATTGTTTTTAGGTGCGCTCGTCCAGCCGTTCAAATAGGGAGTTTTGCTCAGAAAAAAGGGTACCAGCAACGACCTTAACCCGCCTTTTCTGAGAATTGACTGCATTTTTTAAGCACAAAACTGAGAATTGATTGCATTTCTTAACTAAAAAAATGAGAAATGACTACATACTTCTTAACTAAAAAATCGAGATTAGATATTGACAAGGACAAAATAAAGGTGTTATTCTTCAAATTGCGGAAGTGATGAAGGAAGAAAAACCAAATGGATTTCTGACTCCTCCATGACTTCAGCACTGTACACCTTCTATGAAAACAACAAAAAGGTCTATTACCATGGCAGTTGAAAAAACTAACTCTTCCTCTAGCTTGGCTGAAGTTATTGATCGTATCCTTGACAAAGGTATCGTTATTGATGCCTGGGTTCGCGTCTCTCTGGTGGGAATCGAATTATTAGCGCTTGAAGCTCGTGTAGTTATTGCTTCGGTTGAAACCTACCTCAAATATGCTGAAGCCGTTGGTCTGACTCAATCTGCAGCGGTTCCTGCTTAAGGATTGATACCAGATTCTCCCATCGGCTGAGTTAAAACCCTACCGGGTTTTACAGATTCTCGGCTTTTCTTTAATCCCTGTTGAGTTTAGTTACCCGTCTCTTGGGGCGCAATAATCTGTAATTGATAGGGTTGGCACGGCAACGGATAGCGAAAATAAAGCTAGTCCTATACAGGTTATTTTTGTGACCGTGATTTTGTCCCTTGTAGCTAGGTTTACCGCCTATCGCCAGAATGTAAGGCTCACTATTTTTCGGAATAGAAAGCAATTCTTTAGTGAGGAAGCTGCGCCCCTTGGTCTTGGGTAGTTCGCCATCTCAACTTTTGGATCAGCACTTTACACTATCTATACAAACAACAAAAAGGTCTATTACCATGGCAGTTGAAAAAACTAACTCTTCCTCTAGCTTGGCTGAAGTTATCGATCGTATCCTTGACAAAGGTATCGTTATTGATGCTTGGGTTCGCGTCTCTCTGGTGGGAATCGAATTATTAGCGATTGAAGCTCGTGTAGTTATCGCTTCGGTTGAAACCTACCTCAAATATGCTGAAGCCGTTGGTCTGACTCAATCTGCAGCGGTTCCTGCTTAAGGATTGATCCCAGATTCTCCCATCGGCTGAGTTAAAACCCTACCGGGTTTTCCAGATTCTCGGCTTTTCTTTAAATCCCTATTGAGTTTAGTCACCCCTCTCTTGGGGCGCAATAGTCTACAATTAATAAGGTCGGCACGGCAACGGATAGCAAAAACAAAGCTAGACCCATACAAATTATTTTTGTCACCGTGATTTTGTCCCTTGTAGCTAGGTTTACCGCCTATCGCCAGAATGTAAGGCTCGCTATTTTTCGCAATAGAAAGCCATTCTTGGGGTAGGAAGCCGCGCACCTTGATCTGTGGTATATCTCTATCTCAACTTTTGGATAATAAGAAAAGTCGGAATCTACTGTCTCTCCCCCCAGTCCCCGTGAATGTTTTTTTCAACGGGTGATTGGCTCTAGTCCATTCCATAGTATTTAGTAGTTGAGGACAACCCCATGCCTGCTCTCATGGAAAAGTTCCGCCTGGAGCGTTTATCGATTGCTGAAGAAGTAGCTGAACTCTCGCGAGGAGTCCAATCTTTTCTGTTGGATGTCAAAACTGAAAGACAAAAACAAGCGCAAGAACAGGCAACTGCTTTGCGCGAGTCTTTCCAAAAAGTTCAACAAGACAGCCGCGTGTTTTTAACAGCTACCCAAAAACAGCGTTTAGCTCAAGCGGAAAAGCAAAAAGAGGATTTACGTCAATTTCAAGAACAACGTTTAGCGGAAGCGAAACAGCTAGCTGACGACCTACGTCAACAGCGTCTAGATCGAGCTAAACAGCTGAAAGAGGATTTAAGTCAATTCGAAGAACAGCGTTTAGCGGAAGCGAAACAGCTAGAGGACGACTTACGCCAACTTCATCTAGATCGAGCTAAACAGGTGAAGGATGATTTGAGTCAATTTCAAGAACGACGTTTAGCGGAAGCGAAACAGCTAAAAGACGATTTGCGTCAATTTCGTCAAGAGTTGTCTATCTACGTTTTTGGCAAATAAATCTCTAGGTTAATTCCAACCCACTTAAGCCTAGGGCTAGAGTAAAAACCCTCTAGTCCCTTTTCATGGCTAAACTAGAGGACTATCTGAAAATACAACAATAAGCCTTTGGTTTTAAACCTACCATGCTAGTCCTGCTTGTTTAAGTTTCTAGACTCGACATAGGAGTGGTGAGTTCCTGTTTGGGCTGATCTAGGGTTCTGGCAAATGAAGTATTATCCGAGACTGCGAAGAGCATCGTAAAAGCCTTTCTAGGAAGAAAAAAGACTCAAAGAATCGAGAAAAAGCGAGAATCAAAGTAGCCAGGATTCACGCCCAAATTACAGATAGCAGAAAAGACCATTTACACAAGCTAACCACTCAATTAGTTCGTGAAAACCAAACGATTGTGGTTGAGAATTTAGCCATCAAGAATCTGGTCAAAAACCCGAAATTATCTCAGGCAATATCTGACGTTAGTTGGCGAGAAATCCCTCGACAATTAGCCTATAAATGCCGTTGGTATGGGAGAAATTACCTCGAAATAGATAGATGGTTTCCCAGTTCTAAGCGGTGTAGTAATTGTGGGTATATTGCTGAGAAGATGCCGTTAAATGTTCGAGAATGGGATTGTCCAGACTGTGGGACACACCATGACCGAGATATTAACGCTAGTAAAAACATTTTGGCCGCAGGACTTGCGGTGTCAGTCTGTAGAGCGACCATAAGACCAGAACAGAGTAAATCTGTTAAGGCAGGTGCGGAACCCCGCAAGGGAAAGAAGCAGAAACCTAAATCGTGAGGTTTGGGAATCA
>NZ_JADBTF010000429.1:0-7557 GCF_020246295.1 Microcystis sp. M090S1
ACTTTTAGACTTTTTGTCAATCAAAAAGTACCAGATATGGGAGTGATCGGGGGGAAAATTCAGGGACTTTTTCCCTGAAAATTAGGTAATTGACCTCCTCAAAATCGGGAAAACCCTACACCCTACACCCTACACCCCACACCCCACACCCTGTCCCCTAATGCCTAGAGAATTTCAATAATTCCTTGACTGCCATCAAGACGAATTAATTGACCATCTTTTAACAATTTCATGGCATTATGCACATCCATAACCGCGGGAATTCCGTATTCTCTGGCAATAATAGCACCATGGGATAATTGTCCCCCCACCTCGGCAATAATTCCCACAGCCCGGGATAATAAAGGCGACCATCCTGAGTCAGTATAGGGAATAACGAGAATAGTATTAGGGGCAATTTCTAGATTTTGTAAGCTGGGCATAATTTTGATTCGTCCCTCCACTGTCCCCCCACTAGCGGCAATTCCCTGTAAGCGTTTTTTGGCAGTTAAATTTGAAACTAAAAATTCTCTTTTCGGGGGTTGTCCATAAACGATGTAGGGAATATCGGTTAATTGAGAGTTTTCTTGGAATTGTTGGCGACGCTGGCGGATAATCTGGTTAAGATTGGCGATTTTATTATTCTGACCCAACTGGGTAACTTCTGAGTAATTTAGATAAAATATATCTCCCGTCTCCGATAATATTTGCTGCTGTAACCAGAGGGTTTCTAAAGCGAGAAAATGCCAGCGTAGGTGAGCTAAAAGACGGGAGTAAATTTCAGTCACTTGGTTTTTGATATTTAATCTTTTTTGGACAGTATGGGAAGATTTAACTTTTTTATGGCTATTATTACCCGGACTATCTAAGGGGAGTTGTAGCAGCTCTTGGGGATTTTCTCGCCATCTCGGTATGGAAATATCAGTCCCCACTTCGCTTAAATAACCGTAGGTTTCTAACCAGAGGGAAAAAGCCGAGTCAAAATCTCGATCGATCGTATTTTTTCTCAGTTCAGATAGCGATCGTATTGAGGCTATTTCTGGTGCTTGGGAGTTATCCAATCTCTCAAAAGGTACTTGCGAAATACTGCGACGCAAGGCGAAGCTAAGAGGGGCAAGAATACTATAATAGGTAGCTTTTTTTAAGACGGTTAAAATCTCCTCAATTTGCTCTAAAATCTCCCCTGAAGATAAAGCTTCTGGGGAAGTAGCGTTAATTTTTTTGAGCGTCGGGATAAAATAGTTTTTTTGATCTTGGCTAAAGTCTTTTTCTAACTGTAATTCCCGTCCTAAAAGTTTTAATAAACCAGGGGAATTAGCCAAGGTTGCCGTTAAAGGTGGTTTGGTAAACTTTGCCCCTTTGGTCAGGAATTCTAAGCTTTCTGGAGGTAATCCCATGCGACGGAAAATTGTTCCTAACAAAGAAGCATTAAAATAGGCTCTTTGATAGTGTAAAGTCGCTGTTTCATTGAAGTCCAAATCGAGGGCTTTTTTGTCTAAAACTAACTGGAAAATATCTCCCCAAACTCCACAGGTTAAAGGACGATTAATTGACCAAGGCAAAGGACGAATCACCCCGGGGATAACTTCAGCCGCGATTTTTCTTGTCCAAATTGGCTGTAAATTAGTGATAGGACGGCACTGTAATAACCATAATTTTCGTCCGTCATGAGTCCATTCTATATCTTGGGGAATGCCATGATCAAGGTTTTCTAATTGCCGACAAAGATTAGCTACCTGTTGAATAATAGCCGGGGGAATATCTCCCGCTCCGATGATAATATTTTCTTCTAAATTAACTCGATAACTTTCGGGGGTGATTCTTCCCGATACAACTCTGGTGGCATCTCCGGGTAAAGCTTCAATAACTACATCTAAACTGAGAGGATTAATCGGATCACGACTGAAGGCAACTCCCGAAAAAACTCCTCGAATTTGTTCTTGGATTAACACAGCCATGGCCGTGTTTTCTTGACCTCGATCGAGTCGATAATTAAGAGCATTAGGACTATTATAGGAGGTTTGGCAACTTAAAATCGCCGCAGCTAAATTTTCTCGATCGATGACGTTAAGAATTGTAGTATATTGTCCCGCAGATGAGGCGGTTTCACTATCTTCTCCAATAGCGGAAGAGCGCACGACTAAGGGATGATTAATATCAGGATTAAGAGATTCTATTAACGGTTGTGGATCATCCCCCGGTGGTAAAATCCAACCCCTAGGAATGGGATAACCGGCACGCTTAAGATAGGCTAAAGTGGCGGCTTTTTGTCCCACTTTTGAAGCTGCTAGATTGTCATCAAGGGTTTGGAGCGATCGATCTCCACGAAAAAAACGAAACATAGTTTTTGATTCATTGTTAACACTTGCTTCGGGTAAGTCTAAATCGTCGGGTATTTTTTGAAAAATTGCCCCTAATAGACAGGCTAAAGCAATGGCAGTTGTAATATAACCCGAATCGTGGGGACGGCGCAAGGTGAGAATTAAAGCTAATAAAAATAATCCTACCAATCTACCCGTAGATTTTTCTCGAAAAATAGTAAAGCTAATCCCACTAATAATTGAGGCGAGAAAAACAGCGACAAAATCGTGAACGATTAATCCCCAGAAAACATTAGTAGTTCCCGCACCTTTTCCTAACCAATAGCGCCCCATGACTAAGGCAATTAAAGCTAATAATTCCCAAGTGGAGCCGGTGGGAAAAAATAAACGGGTTAGGAAAATAACGATAATTCCCTTGGCTGCTTCCGAAATTACCGCCAAAATTCCCACCAATTTACCCCCATGATAAAAAGCGGCAGTTACACCGATATTACCAGTACCTAATTGGGATAATTTACGTCCAGTTACGAGATAATTTATCCAATCGATCAGAGGCAATCCCCCGATTATAGGACAGACTAAAAAAATAAATAGGGAACCCCAAATTTCTCTCATTTAAAATGCGTCTTAGTTTACTATCTTGTCTTAGTAACGACCTTGAGAACATGAACACGAAAGCGATAAAATAAATTGAGTTTAATGGCTTAAAACCCAAGCAGATGGAGCAAATAAAGGCAATAATTGCGGATTTTAAGCGGCAAAATCAACCACTCAAACTGAAGAAAAAAGCGAAAAGAGTAAGGTGGACGATGCACACCCTACAGACTTAAGAAAATCTGATTGACAGTGAGATTTAATTCCGTGAAAGTCTGGGAAATTAGGCGATCACTGTCTCGAAATTGCCGAATTTGATATTCTTCCTCAACTAAGCAACAAACAGAGATTGTCGGTTGTTTAGGAGTGCCGAGAAAATTACGTCCACCCAAGGCTGCATAATCGACAATCCAATATTCAGGAATACCCATTTCTTCATAATCAGCAAATTTTAAGTAGTAATCATCACGCCAGTTAGTCGATACCACTTCAATGATCAGAGGGATAGATGCACCATCCCTAAGGATTGATTCTTTTTTCCATAATTTTTCCTGAGCGAGCTTGGTTCGATTTAGCACTAATACATCGGGAAAATAACCAGAATTTTTACCAGCAGGTCTGACAATCGCTTGGTTAGGAATTAAATAAGGAAGCCCTAGTCTATCAATTATTCCACTGAGTTTAACAGTTAAAAATCCTTTGATTTCCTCGTGTTCTCCTGCGGGTTGTGCCATTTCAATAATATTTCCCTTGTGTAGCTCATAACGCACTCCCGAATTTTCAGGCAGCCAAAGGACGAATTCCTCGAAATTAACAGTTTTAGGTAAAGTTTGGCTCATAGCTGGCAAAATAGCATTCTCTCTCTACTAACTTCCTTGGCTCTATTTTACCTTGAAGTAAGGTGGGCATTGCCCACCCTACAAACTCTCTACACAATCTGCGATCGCACTATCGCTGCCAAAAACGATGAGGACGAAACCAAAAATATAATTGGTAACGACGGCGAGGTTCTTGACGCTGCCACCGCTTAAAGCGATGGCAGCGTCAAAATTAAGCTTCTTGCTTAAGTTGACACCAATGGCAAGTGCTGCGCCCCTACATTGCACCTGGTGTGATTGGTGGGGGCGTATAGCGTACGCCCTTTCTTCGATCTCATAACCTCAAGAGAGCGATTAATAATTAGCCCTATCGAGATTAATTTACTTAACTCCCACTAAAAAAGTTGTACCGATCGCCATAATTGCCAATCCGATTAACTTGCTAATTAGAGTCGCTTGCTTGGCTAATTTTTCCTTAATGACACTGCCAAGGAAAAAAGCACCAGATGCGATCGCTAATTGGATCACGGTAAAACCGATTAAATAGGCAACTAAAGCGGCAACTCGCGCCCCGATAATTGATTCTCCGTAGGCATAACCGTGGAAAATTCCCGCAATCATTGCCAGAGTTGCCAGAGCGATCGTATAGAGATTAGAATGAGTTTGTAAACCTTTTTTCAGGGTTAAAATCACGCCAAAAATCACCACAGAAAGGGCAACAATCCCTTCAGGAAAAAGTAAATTTATTCCCTGTAAATGAATACCCGTACCGATTAAAGTGGCAATCGCAAAAGCGATCGGAATTAATAAACCCTGTTCCATACCCACAGCAATTAAACCACTAGCCACCACAAAAGCTAAATGATCTAAACCGATAACTGGGTGAGCTAAACCGGATAAAAATCCGTTCCAAAAATTATCGGGAGTTTGCCCTGCCATGGGATGATGGGCGAGGGTTTTGCTGGCAAAAATTAACAGGAAGATAGGGACAATAGTTAATATCTTTGTCCAACTTTGACGAAAAATTATCTTCATTGATTACCTCAAAATTATGATTCGGAAACCCGCGCAACAATCGCCCGGTGTCGGGGACTGGTGGGGGTAATGATCGGTGCTTGAAACCCCGCTTCAACTAATGCCTGTTCGATATCGAGAGTAAAATATTGATCGAGATAGGGTTCGGTACTCTTGAGTAAGGTTAGGACATAAGGGGGCATTTTTCGATAAATTTCCGAGCGCGGATTCATATCCATCAGCGTCAAATAACCCCCCGATCGCAATAAACGACGCGCTTCGGCGAAAATTTCTCTAGTAGCCTGTTGGGGTAGTTCGTGGAACATTAAAAACGAAGATACCAGATCGTAGGACTGACTGGGTAATTGAGTTTTTTCCGCAGCCGCGTGTTGCCATTGAATCGTCTTTTGTTTTTGTTGAGCTTGGTATTGGGCAACGGCTAAATAGTAGGGAGAGAGATCTAACCCAGTTACCCGCGCTTGAGGATAAGTATCTTGCAGTGCGAAGCTGCTCATGCCGACACTACAGCCTAAATCGACAATATCGTTAATTTCTGCCTTGATTTGCTCTTTCAATATCCGGTGATATTCCCGCCGCAATCGCGGATCGCCGTCCATCCCCGCCCCGGGCCAGATGGTAGAATGGACAGCATAGGCGGCAGATTCTACCTCAAAGGCTGGCAACCAGTCTAAATTGCCCTTTTCGTAAGCGTGGAAAGAACAAACGTAGTATTCGGGATAGACGAGATCGGGATTTTCTACCGCTTGCAGTTCCCAACTCCAATCCCGTTGCTGCCATTGTTTGACGTTTTCCCGCCAAGGTACGCCTAGTTTTTCGGCTCTTTTAATCATCATATTGCGCGCCTGATAGCGAGCGATGTCAAAAAGCGGTTTTATGCCGAGAATACGGTTAACTAGACCAGAAACAGGATTAAAGGAGGCCGGAACGGGTGTAACTGTCATAGAAAAGCTTCGATCGTAAATTTTCCCTTTTTTATCTTATAACAGTGATCAGTCATCAGTAATCAGTAATCAGTAATCAGTAATCAGTGAAAAGACAGCATTGTTACGGCCATTTAATACTGCTGAGTTAATACCACTCACTTAAAACCCAAATTTTCGATAACTGTTTACTGACAACAGCAAAAAGCTCCCTAACCACCATCTGTCCAATTTTTCTTATGAGAACAATCGCTGAAATCAACGACAAAATTGCTAAAAAAACGGCTGTAGTCTGGACAGTAGAGGAATTAAAAAGCCGCGTGAGCGAGATGGGAATTAAGGAGGTTTTTTCCCAAGTAGATGTGGTTTGTACGGGAACTTTTGAACCGATGGAATCTTCGGGGGCAATTATTAATTTAGGTCAGACGGATCCGCCGATAAAAATTCGTCAATGTTGGTTAGATGGGATTCCTGCTTATGCTGGTTTTGGGGCGGTGGATTTATACTTAGGAGCCAGCGCTATTAGTGATCTAGCGGCCAAAAATGAGAATTTAGAGGGAGAAAATCCCGAAAGGGGCGGCGGACATATTATTGAGGATTTAATCGCTGGAAAATCGATTCAATTGCGCGCTGTCGGCCAGGCCACTGATTGTTATCCTCGCACTTCTTTTGAAACGATTATTTCTAAGGAGACTATCAATCAATTTTATCTTTTTAATCCTCGCAATCTCTACCAGAATTTTATCGTCGGAGTCAATGGGGGAGAGCGGACTTTATATACTTATTTAGGACCACTACAGCCGAGATTAGGTAATGCAGTTTATTCTAACCCAGGGGCAATTTCTCCCCTGTTAAATGACCCCGATTTAGAGGCTATAGGCATCGGTACGCGCCTTTTTTTGGGAGGAGGAATCGGTTATATTGCCTGGGAAGGAACCCAACATTTTCCCCTGCAAAAACGCCTACAAAATCGAACTCCTATTGGACCGGCTTCCACCTTAGCCTTAATTGGTGATGCTAAACAAATGAATGCTCGCTGGGTGCGGGGTTGTTATTTCAAAAATTATGGGGCTTCTTTAATGTTAGGGGTAGCAGTACCGATTCCAATTTTAAGCGAGGAAATAGTTCGACATTGTGCGGTAAAAGATGAGGAAATTGTCGCTCCAGTGGTGGATTTTTCTATTCCCCGGCGAGTCCGTCCTACCTTTGGTTTAATCACCTACGCTAAACTAAAAAGCGGTCGGATTATGATCGAGGGAAAAAGTGTTAGGGTTGCTCCTTTGGCCAGTATTTCCTTGGCCCGGGAAGCCGCTTTAGAATTAAAAGCACTAATCGAATCGGGAGAATTTACCCTCACAGAACCCGTGGCAAAAATTAATCTAGAGCGGACTTTTATACCCCAGGATCGTTGGGGTGGAAAATTATCAATTGAGTGAGGAGTTAAAGGATTGCGTGCAGGTGGCACAACTACAATTAGGGTATGCTGAAAAACTTTTTCGTGGGGGCAGGGTGTGGGGTGTAGGGTTTTACCGGTTTTGAGGTGCCCAATTACCTAATTTTCAGGGAAAAAGTGCCTAAATTTTCCCCCCGATCACTTCAATGGCTGCCACTTTTTGATTTCAAAAAAGCCTAAAGATATTATCCAACAAGGTTTTTAGATTTATTCAGCCAACTCTAATTATTCATACTAAATCCGTCGAGTATAAGCTACATATCAGGAGAGGCACTCTTGCAAGTGGAGTGACTCTGAAATTATTACAGATGTATTAGCAGCTGCGTGTAAGCATCTCACCGAAAAACTAATGCGCTCCGGGGTTTGGGGGCGGCGCCACGCCCCCAACGGGGGGTTTGGGGGGTTCTACCCCCCAAAAGCTTGGATTGAGTGATAAA
>NZ_JADBTF010000043.1:0-5671 GCF_020246295.1 Microcystis sp. M090S1
CCTGGGAGTGAGCGGGGGGAAAATTCAGGTACTTTTTCCCTGAAAATTAGGTAATTGACCACCTGAAAATCGGTAAAACCCGACCCCCCACACCCCACACCCTGCCCCCACGAAAAACTTTTTGCCGCAAACCCTATTTATTCCCCCTTCTCCCCTCTCCCTTCTCCCCTTTCCCCTTTCCCTTCTCTGCAATAATTACTCGCAGCCAGAAATCCATTGGACTAATATCATACTTTGTGCTTTTTGTCAAAAAAACTTTTTTTTTGCAATAAAACTACACAAAAAAAAGATCATCGTTGCCCGTGAAATTGACTGATTTACCCGTCTTAATTAGGATCACCCTGTAGGTGTGGCAAGGGTTTCAACCATTGCTACCCAAAAAAGCACAGAATAGCCCATTGTGAAATTCTATCAAATCCCTGTCACCATTGTAACATCGTTGTTAAATAAAAATCTTTCTCAATTAATTCTTAAGAATTTGTAAATATTGCGGAATGTTAATTTAAATATTCTCAAGTTTTTGGAGTCAATCAATAATTTTTACTTATCTTTGTCGAACATTGGGTGAGGAGTCAGGAATCAGGAGATAGGGGGGTCACTGCTTGCGCGTTGCGGGGGGTTTTGGGGTGATAGGGTGATGAGACAGCTTCCCCACTTCCCCACTTCCCCACTTCATAATTCATAATTCCCAATCCATCACTGATGACTGAAAACCGAGACAATTTTCTGAGGACTTTTTTTACTGGTGGGAACCGGATCGGGGTCATTTTCTTCCCTAGCCACACGGATTAAGAGGGCGGCTAAAAAGAGACTGGCTAAACTGGAACTGCCGCCATAACTAAAGAGAGGGAAAGGTAAGCCGGTAGTGGGTAAAGAACCAGTGGCCACACCGATATTTAACAGGGATTGACCGATTAAAATTACCATCGCCCCGATCGCCACTAATTTTTTGATGCGATGACGACATTTAACCGCCACGATCAGGGCGAGAGTAGCGTAGAGAAATAGCATGATTAACAGTAAAATACCGCCAATAAAACCAAATTCCTCGCCAAAGACAGCGAAAATAAAATCCGTATCTGGGAAGGGTAGATAAAATAATTTTTGTTGGGATAAACCGTAACCGCTGCCAGTGGTTCCGCCAGAACCGATCGCCAGTAAACTCTGCACTAATTGATAACCATCACCCCGGGGATCCTGCCAGGGGTTTAAGAAAGACAAAATCCGTTTTCTCTGGTATTCGCGGAAAGTAACACTAACCACGGCCATAGTTACACCCAGTAAAGCGGTGCTGGTCATGTAGGATAAAGGCAGACCGGAGGCAAGAGCGATCAGCCAGAGAGTTATACCACACAGAGCAGTGGTACTCAAGTTAGGTTGTAAGAGGATGCCCGCTAGAATTAGCCCAAAAATAGCGATCCAAGTTAACCGTTGATTGACATTTAAACGCGGCCAACCACCGAAAACCGCCGCCCCTTGCAGGACGAGAAACGGTTTCATAAATTCCGACGGTTGCAAGAGAATCGGCCCGATTTTAATCCAACGGGTGGCACCGTTGATATTAGTTCCCAAACCGGGGATAAGAGTGATCAAAATTAATCCTAAAACTAATAAAATCATCCAGGGTGCGATTTTGAGGAGTTTCTCGATCGGCAATCGCACCAGGAAATTAAAGCCAATTAAGCCAATCCAAAGCCAGATTAATTGGCGGATAAAATAGTATAGTCCGTTATCAAAGCGACTGTCAGCCAGAGCGTAGGAAGCGGAAAAAAGCACCACTAACCCGACTAACAGCCACAAAAAAGTCATCCAGCGCAATAATCGCGCTTCGGCTGACCAGTTTTTCACATCGGGGTCAAAAATAGGAATAATGTATTGCCACACGGAGATTTTCGAGAAGAAGTATCTTGTACAGATTAACCGAAAAGACTAGGCTCGATCGCAGTTTGTTCCACTATCCGACGGCGACATGACCGATTAAACCCACATTTTCACCGTGCCATTCTAGGGTATCACCGATCGCCTGACCGTCATGATAGGCAGCCAAGAGAATTTCCGCCGTTTTCCCCCAAACAATATTCCCCTGACGATCAAGGGAAATCATGCCCAGATCCCGACCATTAGTTTGGGATTCGCGCATGGATTTCTCCACGGCAGCGGCGAGGGAAAAACCATCGGTGACGCGAATAACCACCTTAGCGGCTAAACATTCATCGATAATATCTTCCCCGACCCCCGTACAGCTTACTCCCGCCCATGGATTCGCATAATTGCCGGCCGGCATGGCACTGTCACTAACGCGACCGATTCTTTCTAATCCCTTCCCTCCGGTAGAAGTTCCGGCGGCGATGTCTCCTTGTTGATCAAGGGCCACTACCCCGATAGTTCCCCGTTGTGCTGACGAATCGGCGAATAAACGGGCCATTTTGCGATTAAAATTCGTCTTTCTTTCCTCCATCCATTCTTGAATCCGATAATCGGTGAGGGGATCATAGAGGGGAATTTGTAATTCTCGGGCCAGATCTGCAGCTCCAATTTCCGAGAGAATGCGATCCTCTTGACTTTGGAGAAATTGAGCCAGGCTAATGGGATTCTGTACCCGCGAGACGTTAATGACACCGCTTAAACGCTGGTGACGACCATCCATCAAGGCTGCACTCATTCGCACCTGACCGTCCGATTGCACCACCGAACCGGTCCCGGCATTAAATCGCGGTTCATCCTCCAGTAACATACATCCTTTCGTCACCGCCTCCACAGCACTAGCACCATTGTCAAGGAGGTTGTAAATATTCTTAACAATCCCCCGGAGAGAATTGCGGACTGATTCTAAACCACCTTTATCCTCTAGGGAACTCGCTCCCCCATGAATAATTAACTTCGGATTTACTTTGGTCATTATTGTCCCAATATCACATTACCGATCGGATCTAAACTATCACGTTATCGCTACTCCGCTTCTCCAGTGCCGTCTTAACCGGTAAGTAGGGTTTGCGGCAAAAAGTTTTTCGTGGGGACAGGGTGTGGGGTGTAGGGTGTGGGGTGTAGGGTTTTACCGATAACGAATTGATTGGGGATTTGAGTGGGTAAGTGCCAATCAACCCCCTCAAAGCCTAATTATCAACGAGCCTTAAAAAGAGGGCGAACGAGGGGACTTGAACCCCCGAGTGGTGGAACCACAATCCACTGCCTTAACCACTTGGCTACGCTCGCCGTACATCTATCGAGTATAGCAGAAAACGAATCGTTGACAAGAGGTTTTTTATCCTCATTCGGGCTATGGTTAGGGTAAGTGAGTGATGATTTGAGAGCTTATGAAATTGGCACGGTTAGGGGGAATGGTGGTAGGAGTGGTTTTAGGGGGAATTGCGGGGATATTGCTGACAACTAACCCCAATCGTCAAGATTACGAACAATACGCTTCCCAGAGGTTAACTAGCTATCTTAAGGATAATGTCTGCGCTCGGGCGCAAGCTTCCCTCGAGGTGCAGGCTCTCTTGCGAGGTTACTGTAAAATGTTGGTGGATACGGGTCATCCTTTTTTACAAGAAGCGATCGCCACTAACACCACTAGAAAGAATTTTGTCATTTTCAGCGTTTATCAAACGGAATTATCGTTCCCTCCGCCTTTACCTAGTTATCACTTCAGCACCGTCGGTTTTTTGAATAAATTATACATCTATGAAGCTTTAGAATTGTAGTCAGGCAATTGAAATTTTCCGAGAGTAAATCCTGATGGTAGTGATTTTATTGTAGTGGTGATAGCTGAAATTATTAAAGCCGAAACAGAAAGAGCAGGAAGATTTATTATCGCCTGTTCTCGACAAGGAAAACCTATCGGCGGAAGAAATGCTTGATGAATATAAAGCACAACAATCTTGTGAACGAGGATTTAGATTCATTAAAGACCCCTTATTTCTAGCAGATAGTGTCTTGGTGAAAACCCCAAAAAGGATAGAAACAATGGTTTTTTTAATGGAAATATGCTTATTAGTATATAGTCTGGGACAAAGAATGTTAAGAGGGGAACTACAAAGGAAAGGTGGAAAAGTCAAAAATAAACTTGGTAAAGCCACAGATAAACCAACTTTAAGATGGATATTTCAGATTTTACAGGGGATTCATTTAGTCAAGATTAATGCTCAAAGCCACATCAGTAATTTAACTGAGGAGATTCTTGATATTCTTGAATATTTTTCGATTTATTGCCAAAATTACTACCAAGTAAGTTGAGAATCAAATTGAGCAAATTCAGTTTAAGTCAATCCCAGAAAAAACTTTTTCCCCGAAAAGTGTCCAATAAATTAGGCCACTTTAGTTTAACCATGTCTAACTTGAGCGATCCTTGCTTCTGTCAAATTATTCTTGGTGAAGTCAGATGTAAAAATTCTCTAATCTCAACAAATTTTGTCGGTTCAATCAGTTTTTCTTGGTGGCGTTATTGCGACTTAATCATAAAGTGCGGAATGTGGGTTTTAATCTCTAGTGATATCCAATCCTGTAGTGGATTGTTTCAGCTAATTTGGTGTATTAGAAAAATGCTATAAATTCTATAATCTAAGATTTTAAGCCGAAATCTATTGCCCTATTTTAGTTGAAACAGTCCAGTAGGGTGCGTTACATTTCATTAACGCACCTTATTACTGTTTTGAATGCAGTTCCAAATTTTCAGTTGTTAAAAAGTATTTGTCAAATGATGATGAACTTTAACGAATCAAAGTAATAGTAATTCCCAGAGATAAACTGGTCCATACTTTATCTGCTGTTAACACAGGTAAATTCAAGCGTTTACCTAAAGCAAGACAAGCACGATCTCCTAAGGATAATCCTGCACTTTTAGTTAAAACTCGAAATTTAGCTATAGTTATAGCATCTTCCTCATTGCAAGCAATAATTTCTAGACTATTTTGTAATAATCCTTCATCTCTCAATCGTTTAATAATTTCCTCTGGGGATTCTCCTAAGTCAACAATTTTCGATATAGCGGTAAGCGCTTGAGTGAGATACAGACCAAGCTTTGCCTAGCATGGTTTATAGCTCGTGACACTGTACCTCATACGACTGCACACCGCTATAATACCTCTACCCAATTAATAATACTGATATAACACCCATTAATCAAGGCATTTTCTACAATTTCTGCTCCTAGTTCATCTCTAAGATAAGCTAAAAAGGCAGAAGCATCTAACACATATTTATTCACTTAAATACTCCTGTCTGCGTTCTTGAATAAGTTCATCTACTAAATTTCTATCAGGTGATTTATTTTTTAATAAACCTCTTAATTTTTTAACTTGATTTTTGAGACTAACTAATTGCAGTGTTCCATTATCTTCCAGAGTTAAGATTAATCTATCTCCAGATTCTAAATTAAGAATTTGTTGGATTTCTTGCGGTAAAGTTAAACGTCCTTCTGGTTCAATATCAAGTATGTATTGTTGAGAAAGTGATGAATTAGCAACTGTCATAACTTTATATTTCCTTGTTTTATACCTATTTCTAGTTTAGCAAAAATTCTAAAAGTTAATCCTGTAGGGTGCGTTAATGAAATGTAACGCAAACAGTGAGTTTTGGAAACACTCACGCCCGAATCACAGTAATTCTATATTGATTTTCTGTCACCACAACTTCAGTTGATAATCTTTCTTCCATTGGTAAGGCATTTTTCCGC
>NZ_JADBTF010000430.1:0-3180 GCF_020246295.1 Microcystis sp. M090S1
AATGTTTTGGCGGGTGCGCCCATTTCTTCTGAAAAAAGTGATGCGTATTCCGCTTCAAATTCTGACCAGGGAATGAGGTTGGCCATAATTACCCAACGATTATCTTGGGATAATTTCCCCTCAAAGGGCAGCTCGAAGTTTTCTGGTGGGGTTGAGGGTAACTCGCTTTTACGGTACATTAGCACTAATTAGAGAAGATGCAAGGGTGATGCAAGGGTGATGCAAGGGTTTTAAGAGATTCTAGCAGATTTAAGTGCATTTGGGAAGCTCTCAATCAAGCTAAAAGCCCTTTCCTGTAAGGTTTTTAGATTTATTCAGCAAACCCTAAATACAGTACAGCTTGAGATGAGACAACAGCCGTGAAATTGATGTCACAGCTAATAAAAAATGGATCAGGATTGCTTTTTATCTCTAGGTTGTTGTTAGGTGATTGCTGACTGATTAATAATGGTTGAATGTTAATCGGCTTTTCCTTTTAGGGAGACGAAATCGGGCCTATGGGAATTACTATTGTCACCATTTTGCGGGGGATGAAAAGGATTTCTCACTTCGGGGGGAGTGGGTAAACCCTGTTTCATTTCCGCCACTTTTAAGAGGATCAAATACTCATAAAAAGCTTGCAAAGTACACCAAGCAAAACCAGCTTTACCATCGAGAATTCCCGCCAAGATAAAATACATATAAAACCAACGAAGCAAGGGACGAAAAGGCAATCGTAGAGATAAATCTTTTAAAGCTCTCCGTCTATCTACTTCGGTTTTACCAAAAAATAATTTTTTCCAACTAACACCACCGTTAGCCAACTGATGTAGGGTTTCTGCCGCTTCATCGGTAGAATAACGATTATGTTTTTCAATCCAACGACTTAAACCTTTACTACAGGTATAGTGGGGATAGGTTTCTTGTAAAAAAGAGGTTTTTCCCAGACATTCTTCTCTTTCCGTGTGACCATAATCGCTAAACCAGACTTGATCTTTTCTAAATAGACGCATTTGATAACGGGGATACTGGGTGCTGCGACGGATCCAAGTTCCCATAAACATAACTCTTTCGGCCACATAAAAACCAGTAAATTCTTTCTGTTGAGTGGCGCGCAGACATTCTGCGTAGAGTTGGGGTGTCATCCTTTCATCTGCTTCGAGAATATAAACCCAATCGTATTTAGTCTCGATATTTTCTAACATCCAAGTTCTTTGTTTACCATGACTCTCGAATTGATGCTGAATCACGCGCACTGGATAACGAGAAGCAATCTCTACTGTGCGATCGCTACTGTAGGAGTCAACCACAATCACATCATCGGATAGAAGTGCCGATTCCACACAGGCGGCAATATCAATTTCTTCGTTATGGGTGAGAATGTAAATGGAAAACATAGATATAATATGGTGTTTGATTATACGAAACCCGATCGGGCAGTAGTCCTATTGTGTACTGGAAAAAGCGGAATGAAAACCCTTATTATCCAAGAAATTTTTTTAAAACTGTCAGACTGAGCCTATTCTAACCTCGATCGCCATTTTGTCAATATTTCTTAAGTATTACTTGAAAAATTCTTTACCTGAGCTTGCGGCAACCAGCAATGAGCTATTCCCCACCATGAGATAATAGACGGTGCTTTATGTCTCCAGTAATTTTCGATGACTGCTGTTTCCGAGTGTTTTCGTTCTCTCCGTTCCCAGGGGAATTGTGCCTTAATTCCCTTTATTACTGCCGGTGATCCCGATTTGTCCACTACTGCCCAAGCTTTACGCATTTTAGACCGGGCAGGGGCCGATCTGATCGAGTTGGGGGTTCCCTATTCCGATCCTCTTGCGGATGGTCCGGTTATTCAAGCGGCGGCCACCCGCGCTTTAAATCGGGGTGTCAAGTTGGAAGATGTGCTAGAAATCGTCAAAAATGCTCAGGGAGAGGTGAAAGCTCCGATTATTCTCTTTACTTACTATAATCCCATCTATCATCGCGGGATAGATGTCTTTTTAGACCAAATTAAAGCAGCTGGGGTGAGTGGTTTGGTGGTTCCCGATTTACCCCTAGAGGAAGCGGAAAGTCTGCTGCAACCGGCTGCCGCTAAGGGAATTGAAGTGATTTTATTGGTAGCGCCTACCAGTCCCCCGGAACGAATACAAGCGATCGCCAGGCAATCCCAAGGTTTTATTTATCTGGTGAGTGTCACGGGAGTGACGGGAATGCGGAAGCAAGTGGCCACCAGAGTGGAGGAATTGCTCGATTCTATCCGTTCTGTCACCGATAAACCCGTGGGGGTAGGATTTGGCATTTCTGACCCGACACAGGCACTACAGGTGAAAAACTGGGGTGCTGATGCGGTAATTGTCGGCAGTGCCATGGTTAAACGTCTAGCCGATAATTCCCCCAGCGATGGGTTAAAATCCCTCGAAGAATTCTGTCGTAGTTTAAAACAGGCGATTCAGTGAGGGATAAGGAGTTAGTGGATGCGGATTAGAGCGAGCGTTCATGTCTTCTCGTTATGAATTCGTTCAATTTCATCCAGTGCTTTTTTTGCTCGGAATACAGCCCGGAGATAGGCGATCTGGCTCTCCCACGCCGATCGGGGTAGGATGGGGGGGATAGGGTTCGGGTTCTCGTTCATGGTTAGATTGTGGGGGTGAGTACGGGGGTTTTGTTTTGCCAGCTTTCTGGCCATTGGATCGCGTCGGCACTGAAGGCGAGGGGATCATTGGCTAGGGGAGAATGGAAGGGTTCTTCTACCAGCGCGAATTGGCCGTTATCGAAGGGAATTCCCGCTGCAGGGCGATCGAGGTAGAATCTCTCTCGGATTCCCTTCTCCGCTTGTTTTAACGCCCGGTGGTGACAGTAGGGATTGTTCCCCCGGCGATCGAAGAAAACATGAGCCGTCCAACTACAACCACCGCGGCAGAGTTCGGCGAACTCGCAGGTTTTACAGAATCCCCAGAGATGATCGGTTCCCTTCGGGGTTCCCGCACCGAGGTTGAAGCGCAGTTCTTCGGCCTCTTCGATAATCTGGCGCAGGGAGCGATCGCGGATATTGCCCCCGGTATAGTGGGACTTAAACAAATTTCAAGCCCAAACAAAGCCTAAACTGGCTTTGTAAGCGGCAAACACATCCCGATTCTCGGTCAGCCACTCAAAGAAACGGAAAGACATCGCTGTCCGAAAAGCTTCCAAGGCTTCCACAAA
>NZ_JADBTF010000431.1:0-17967 GCF_020246295.1 Microcystis sp. M090S1
AATTTATGGGACAAAAATAACTTTAGATTTTGTTGTCAATGGACGACGCAAACATGATTTGCTTTATGCCTTAGAATCTAATAAACCTGTTACGGTTCAGATTTTTAGAAGAGAACATAAAGAAAATCAATGGTACATTCATTTATCCACTTATGTGCCAGCAATTCCTTATATTTCTCATCAAAGAAATGGGTGTCTAGGGATTGACTTAAATGCTCAATCTATTGACCTTTGATCTTCTAGGGATTTTCTTTTCAGTGGTCGGTAATTAGTCAGGGGTTGAGAAGTGGGGAGTGGGGAGTGTCAAGGCAATTTATCAGATTGGATGGTATCACTCTCTATTGGTTCTCGATCGTTGCGTTTTGAGAAACCCCAAGCAAAGAGGATAGCAATTAAACTAATCATAATCCATTCCGGCGGCACAAAATCGGGACTAATCACCCGCAACAGCAATCTTAAACCCACCAAACCGACGGTGACAAAACCAGCATCTTCTAGGTGGGTGTATTCTTCCAACCAGCGAATAAATAAACCCGCCATAAAGCGCAGGGTAACTACTCCGATCGTACCACCAAGCAGGATCAACCAAGTATCATCGGCCACGGCGATGGAAGTGGTGACACTATCGAGGGAAAAAGCTAAATCAGTAACGGCAATTAGGGGGATAGCTTGCCAGAGAGAGTGAAACTGGAGACTATGATGGCTGTGATCCTTGTCTTCAGGGGAGGCAAAGTAATTAAAGACTAACCAGAGCAAATATACTGCTCCCAAAAGTTCAAACTGCCAGTATTTAACCACCCAGGTGGCGGTAAGAATCAAGATCATACGGAGAATATAGGCGAAAACTAAGCCAATATTCAAGGCCTGACGTTGACGCTGATGATCTCCTAATCCCTGTGCTATGGAAGCGAGAGCAATGGCGTTATCTGCTGATAATACCGCTTCTAGGGCAATGAGAACCAACAGAATTAACGGGGTTTTTAGACTAAGGGTTAGAGATGAATCAAGGAGCGAGTCTAACATTGAGGCCGCAGGTAAAAATAAATGTAATCATGGCAATATCTCAGCTTAACGCTTTTACAACTTTCTTTTCTAGGGGAGATAACCGTCATCGGGGTGGGGAGATATGAAGTCTTGTAACGAAATGATGCAGAGAACCCCGATGATGTCGGAAAGTATTGGATGAATATCTTTATGAGGAGATAATCAGCAATGCTTTCTGATACTCAAGTTCTAGTCGCTCTGGTAATTGCTTTAATCCCCGGGATTTTGGCTTTTCGTCTAGCGACGGAACTTTATAAGTAAAATCGCTTTCAATAAACCCTGATCCCGTCTAACCTAGCTATAGGATAGACCGATTGGGGTTTTTTCGGTTATCGGTTATCAGTGATTGGGTGTAAATTGAAAGTAATTAGCCACCTTTCTCACCGATTTTACTTGTACTCATAAATCTATGACCGCACGAACACGAAACCAAACCGACAAAAAACCGAGAAAAAAGCCAAAAAGCGGCAATAAATCCCAAAATTGGCAAATTATCGAGATTTGGCTGCGAATTATTGCCTATAGCGGTCTTTCCATCACGGCAGTTTTTGCGATCGCTCGTTTGCTACCCTACCAACAGATGCAACAGGCAAAACTGGAAGAAGTACGTCTGGCAGTCCAAGAAAAGGAGGAACGCGTCAATCAATTACGCGGTCAATTTACTCGCAGCTTCGATCCTAGTCAAGCGCGGCAAGTCATGGGGGAACAAAGTCCCCGACGGGATCCTAATCAAAGACGCATTTTTTGGGTTTCTCAGTAGAATTTATCGGGATAAATTCGTTTTTGAGCAGATTATTGGGGTATTTTGCCGATGCTAGTTGTTCACAACGAAAAAATTCTCGATTTCATTAAATACCGCTACTCTCTGGGGGATCTTCAGAGATTATCTGCGTTTTTGTCGGAAAATGATGTCTTGAGTTTTCCCCGGCTAGAAAATGGCTTATTTCCAGCAGCATTAGTCAGTAATGAGACAGAATACACGGGATATGCCAATGTTTGGCTGAGGGATAACGTTTATCTGGCTTATTCTCACTATATTATCGGACAGACAGCGATCGCTGTCAAGAATATTCAGACTTTGATGAACTATTTTCAAAAGTTCCAAAGGCGTTTTATTAATATTATCCAAGGTCGAGTTAATCCTGAAAAGATCAGGGAACGTCCTCATATTCGTTTTGAGGGACGTACACTAACGGAAATTGACCAAGTTTGGCAACACGCACAAAATGATGCCCTTGGCTATTTTCTCTGGTTTTATTGTCGTTTAGCACGGGAAAAATATATTGAGATTTCCCCCCATTGTCTAGAAACAATTGCCCTATTCCCCTTATATTTTCAAGCGATTAGTTATTGGCAGGATGAGGATAGCGGTCACTGGGAAGAAACCCGCAAAATAGAAGCATCTAGCATCGGGGTTGTGGTAGCGGGATTACGCGAATTAAAAAGGTTATTAATCGAGACAGAGATAAATCTCACAGCCGAAAATCGCAGGATTACACCAGCATTTTTAGCGGACTTAATTGAGATAGGAGAACAAGCTTTATACCGTATTTTACCAGCCGAGTGTCTTCTACCAGTAGCGCAGGCAAGAAGTTATGATGCAGCCCTACTTTTTTTGATTTATCCCTTACAAGTGGTGGAGACAAATATCGCCGATCAAATTCTTAATAATGTTATCGTTCACCTTCAGGGAGATTACGGTATTCGTCGCTATTTAGGCGATTCTTTTTGGTGTCGAGACTATCGCTTAATTCCCCCAGAAATCCGCACCACGGTATCGACAGAAAGGGAAAATTGGTTACAGGAACAAGGGAGAGGATTAAACCTAGGCGAAGAAGCACAATGGTGTATTTTTGATCCGATTATTTCTGCCATTTTTGCCCTTAAATTCCAGAGTACAGGTCAGGAAAAATACCTCAACCTACAAACCCATTACTTTAATCGTTCTCTCGGACAAATTACGCGAAAAGATTCCCCCGTGGGTGAGTTTAAATGTCCCGAATTATACTATCTAGAACAGGGAAAATATATCCCTAATGATGCCACTCCTCTCCTTTGGACACAGGCTAATTTACAAATCGCCTTGGAACTAATTAAGAAAAGTTTAAGCCAATAGTGTAATTCTAAATAGCTGGTTATAATTCAATTAAAAATGGATTTTAGGTTTGATCCCCCCTGCCCCCCTTGATAAGGGGGGTGCCGATAGGCGGGGGGATCTACCCTTGATAAGGTGGGTGTCTGATAATTTTTAACGCCTACCTACTTATTTGACCAGATAAAATTAAAACTATATATAAATTCGGGAGTTAAAAAATGCCTAATAACAACAATCAACCCGATATCAATAAAGCGATCGATGTGTGTATGGAGGAGTATAAAACCCTGCGAACGGAAATTTTACAAACCGTGCAAAATCGCACTAATGTTATTGTCTTCGGAGGCGCTCTAGTTTTGACTTTACTGGGAATTGGGATTAGTCCCATAGCTAATCTTCCCATCATGAAAGAGACAACGACTGTTACTAGAATACCCACAGATACAACTACAATAGAAAAGAGAACAGGAAATACAATAAAACAGACAATATCTCATTCAAAAGCGGATAGTAATCACACCAATCAAGAAAAAAATTCAGGGTTAGTTATTAAAGAAAAAGACACAGAAACAGAAACAATATCTCGACAAAACTTTTATGATATTCCAATTGAACGACGAATTCCTTCAGCAATTATTCTGGGAATAATGGTTCCCGCCTCTTGTGGATTGATCATCCTTCTTGTTCATGCAAATACTTATCTGATTGTTAGAATTGGTAGATATATTGCCACTAATATTGAGCCTAAAATTAATGATTTATACTTTAATAATTTACCTAGTGGTCAAAAGCCTATTGTTTGGGAAAGCTATATGCAAACTTTAAAAACTGAAGCAGAAGAAAATGATTGGGTTACGGTCGTTTTTGGTGGTATTGCATTAGTCGCAAATATAGGTGGTATTTTTTCCATATTCAACATAGCAGAATTAAAAATAGCATTGGCTACAATGTTTAACAACGGATCATTATTTGTATTATTAATAATATTAGGGATAGTTTTTTTAGCAATAATTATATTTATCGTGGTGGGATTGACAACGAGAAAAAAAATTACCCTGTTAAGAGACGGTAAAGGAAGTTTAAGAAAAATCTGGTACAAAGGAATTAACGCACAAAATAAAGAGGTGAAAAGTACACGAATATTTTGGATAAAACCTATAAGATATTTTATTCCTCTGTATCAAATAGTAGTAGAAATGATTGATGATAGAACTAATGCTATTATTGAGATAGAAAATGACTCATTAAAATCGAAACTGCAAACTTTAGGTGAATTTGACCTAGCTAATCAAGTAGATAATACTAACGTTTTGATGCAAGCACAAGGAGCAAATAAACAAAACCTTTTAAATGAACTTATTAATGATTGTTTTAAAAATCTTCTTAAGGAAATTAAAAATTACATTAGAAATACAGAATATAATCCACCTTTCTATTTTAACTTAGACAATGGTGGAGTAAAAGACGTTAACAATATCCCAGAATTACTCGAATTATGTATAGATTATCCCAATAAATTTAAAGAACACATGGAAAAAGGAGATTTTAAGAATTGGCTGGATAATATAGAGATAGGAGAAACCGAACTAGCAAATATAGCTCAGGCAACTCGCGAGAAAAATTTCCCCAACGATAATGAGCGCCTACATTATTTTCTCAGAGAATGCTGTCTAGTCTTGATTGGGAGAAACCCTTAATATTTCCTAACAAAAACTTGATTTGATCGCCGACTACCTGCAAGATAAAGAAAGAGCGTATGAGATAGGGAATTTACAAGAGGGTAAAAATTAAAATCTTTGGCTCTCTTATTCCCCGTATGATGAGTTTAACTTAATATAGGATCGATCGATCTTTGTGTCCTTTGTGTCTTTGTGGTTCGCTCCACTCCCCCGCCAGCCCAACTGTATCTTAGAATATATTTTACCCACCAAACTCAAGAGAGCCAATCTTTCTGATTTCAAGCTACCAACGACCGGCGCTAGTCACTGATAACTGAAACCTGAAAACTGATAACTGATAACTGAAATGACTCGATCCTATTTTGCTACCACCGCGAGGGGACTAGAAGAAATTGCCGCTAGGGAATTAGAATGCCTAGGGGCCAAAGAAGTGAAACCCGTATTCACGGGAGTCCATTTTCAGGGAGATCTGGCCCTACTCTATCGAGTCAATCTTTGGTCAAGAATTATTTTTCGGGTTTTGGTTCCCATTGCCGAAATTCCCTGTGGGGATGGGAAGGAACTTTATGATGGCATTCAAGCCATTGATTGGCGCGATTATCTCACCAGTGAGGAAACTTTAGCGGTACAATGTACGGGAACGAACGATCGCCTCAATCACACCCATTACACCGCCTTAAGCATCAAAAACGCTATTATCGACCAACAGCGTCAACAGGGCAATCCCCGTTCCTTTGTGGATACAGAAAATCCCGACCTGCAAATTAACGCTCATATCGAGAAAAATCGCTGTGTGCTTAGTTTAGATAGTTCTGGCCACAGTTTACATCGTCGCGGGTATCATCGGGCCATGGGAGTCGCACCTCTGAAAGAAAGTCTCGCCGCTGCTTTGGTAGAATTATCGGCATGGCAGGATGATATGGCGCTCTTAGACCCTTTTTGTGGTTCGGGAACCATTGTCATCGAAGCGACGTTAAAAGCTTTAAATATTGCCCCCGGTTTATCTCGTTCCCAGTTCGGATTTCAGAAATGGCCAGACTATCAACCGGATTTATGGCAATCTTTGCTTAAGGAAGCTAAAGAAAAACAAAAATTTCAGCTAAATGCGCCAATTTATGCTAGTGATGCCGATTATGAGGTTTTGCGTCAGGCCGAGGATAACGCCTATTTTTGTCAAGTGCAGGACCATATTAATTTTAGCTTGCAAAGCATCACCGACTTAGAACCGGCGAGCGATCGAGGGATTATTCTCTGTAATCCCCCTTACGGCAAAAGATTGGGCAATACCGAAGAATTAGGGGCCTTATATAAATCCTTCGGTGATGTCTTAAAACAGAGGTTTAAGGGTTGGACAGCCTATATTTTATCGGGTAACAAAGAACTGACTAAACAAATCGGTCTGCGTTCTTCCCGTCGCACTCCCTTGTATAACGGTTCTCTGCCCTGTACCCTCTTAAAATATGAGTTGTATTAACTACATCAAAACCTTGAGACTGTCAAGGGCTAAATGAACATTCTGACGAACTGAGGCAGCAGAAGTGTGTAGATCCAGACGTTCAGCATCGGTCAAACGCACTTCCAGAATACTTTCCACACCCCGACAGCCCAAGCGACAGGGAACCCCCAGATAGACATCCTGTAAACCGTATTCACCCTTAAGATAGGCTGCCGCCGGCAGTAAACGGGATTGATTTCTCAATATCGTCTCGACCATGATACAGGCAGAGGAAGCAGGGGCGTAATAAGCGCCGCCAGTTTGTAGTAATTTGACGATTTCAGCCCCACCGTTGCGAGTTCTCTCCACTAAACGATTAATCGTTATCTCGTCCATCAATTCGGTAATCGGCACACCACTGACGGTACAGTAACGGGGTAGGGGCAACATTAAATCACCGTGACCACCCAAAACCATAGCATGAACGTCGGCGGTACTAACCCCCAATTCCATGGCGATAAAGGTTTGTAAACGGGAAGAATCGAGGACTCCGGCCATTCCCATCACTCTTTGGGGGGGTAAACCGGTGGCTTGCCAGACTAGATAGGTCATCACATCAAGGGGATTGGTGATGACGATAAAAATGGCTTCCGGAGAATACTTGAGGCATTTAGTGGCGGCCTCGACGACAATTTTGGCATTGACATTCATGAGATCATCGCGACTCATGCCCGGTTTTCTGGCTAATCCAGCCGTAATCACGACAATATCCGAGCCTGCCGTGTCTTCATAGTTATTAGTGCCGATAATCTCGCTGTCGTGCAGTTCTATGCCCTGAGCTTCCATCAAATCTAGGGCAATACCCTGGGGTAAACCATTGACGATATCGAGGAGAACTACATCGGCGAGGTTTTTTTCGGCGATGCGTTGGGCCAGGGTGCGTCCGACGTTACCAGCACCAATAACCGAGACTCGGGGCGATTGACAGGGGAGGAGTGTATCGTAGAAGTCAGCCATGGTTTATGGATGAGGCAATATCCTCATCAGACGGGTTCCAGTTGTTCGAGCTTTAGCCACACACTGGGGGTAGGAACATAGAATTTAATCAAAGCGTAATCATCTTTTACATCCAAGACTTCTGCTGTCGAGTTGAACATATAACTGGGTAAACGGCGATCGCTGGCTAGGGCTTCGAGGCTATTTTCTAGGTTTCCCGTCACCACGCGGACTAAAGCTCCTTTCTTAATTGTACCTGCCATGTTTTTCTCGTTAAATTTGCTTGGGGTTTCTCCCATAAATTGTTACATATTCGGGCGGGCCTCTGACAAGAGGGTGTGGGGTGTCGGGTGTCGGGTGTCGGGTGTGGGAATGATGAATTATGAAGTGGGGAGGTGGGGAAGTGGGGAAATTGAACTAAAACCCTAAAACCCTAAAACCCCAAAACCTACCTCCTACCTTTTGCCTTAATTAAAACTCAACCATTTGACCATAACTTAAGAGACTTTGTAGGGTTGCGAGGCGATTTTCCCAGACCTGTATTTGATAGGCAGATAAATCTTTTTGTCTGGACATCACAGATTTAAATTTATAGCTAAATCGCTTTAAAGCATTTTGAGTTAAAGTCAAATTGCGAGGGCTGGGATTATTAGCCAATTGTTCTAATAGATTAGCCATTTCGTCCACTTCTTGCCCCCAAGCTTTTAAGGTTCCCTCCTCCATTGCCCATAAATTATTTA
The DNA here is from genome assembly GCF_020246295.1 of Microcystis sp. M090S1. Classification (NCBI taxonomy): domain Bacteria; kingdom Bacillati; phylum Cyanobacteriota; class Cyanophyceae; order Chroococcales; family Microcystaceae; genus Microcystis; species Microcystis sp. M090S1. The sequence goes on from NZ_JADBTF010000431.1 coordinate 7,990, forward strand.
TTATTAAAAAACTCCACTCTTGACGCAGGGAATTAAACCTCGCCGCCGCCGTTTTGAAGGGTTGACGGTGGGGTAAAGGTTCGGTTTTTTTCGTAATTATCGATCCCTGAATGCGATTAAGAATTGTTTGCAAGTTGGGATTGAGATTTTCTGTGGCAAAAAGAGCGAATCCCGAAGTGGGAAGATTGCGAATAAATTGTAGTTGATCGATCGTGACTTGATCGGGTACTTTTAACAGACGGATACCGGGTATAATCAGAGCATTTCCTGCAATTTGGCGATCAAATAAAGACTGGGTTTTATCTTCTAAAGTCCCTGTATCGAGAGCATAAGTCATTAAAAATATCAGGTCTATCCATTGATTTTGTCCCCATTCTTCCCAGTTTTGTTGAATACGATATAATCGTTCTTTTTGTTCTAGGGGAAACACCGCCGCCGACATTTTTAAGTTGGGGCGAATCTGTTTTAAGCGAGTAGAAACCTGCGAGACAAAAGTATCAACCTGACGGATTTTAAAGCTAGTCCATTGTTCCCATAAAGCACCCTGGGGATTTAAAGTAATTGGATCAACTCCCGTCATTTGTTTAAATAACCAGCGGCTGGATTTACCATAACCATAGGTTTGATTAGAATCTTGACTCTGGAAGGGATAGCGAATATAATCTAACTGCAAGCCATCCACATCATAATTCTTGACAATTTCCTCGTAAAGAGATAAAAGATAGTTCTGTACCTCGGGATTAGCAGGATCAAAAAAGGCCTTTTTCATGCCTTGACTGTAATCAAAAGAACCACCACTTTTATTAGTTGCCCCCCAATCGGGATTACGGGATAAAACCGGACCTAGATAATCTAATGGTTGCTCTAATACTTTATTATGAGCTTGATTAGCCGCCGCAAAAACCCACACCCAGGCGTGGATTTCCATATTGCGTTCATGGGCTAATTTAACGGCAACTTTTAGGGGATCCCAACCTCTGGTTAAAGGGTTTTGTTCGGGGGCAACTTGACTGGGATAAATAGTATAACTAGCATTAACTGTCTCGAAAAAGACCACATTAATACCCGCTGCCGCCATGCGATCGAATACTTTAGCTAAATCGTCCTCATTTTTAGCTTCTACGATCGTGCCTCTATCTAACCACATTGCCCGTATTTCTGGCTGGGCAAATTGTCGATTAGTGGGATAATTATCCCAAAGACTTCGCCGCGCTTGTAACCAAAATTCTCGCGCTTGGGTATAGGCCCCCTGAGCAATTAAATTCTGAAAATTATTTAAGGCTCCTTGGGTATTTTCTAGGGCTAAACGGAATCGTCTGGCTGTATCTGAGGTGGGGGAATTTTTCCCGCGATTATGAAATGCTTGTGCTAAGGATTTATCAGTATTGGATATATTACTGTTGCTGGCCTCTAAAGCTAAGAGAGTCACCCCATAACGCCCGATTAATCCCTGCAATTCCGCCGTCATCTGGCTAATTTGTTGAGGAGTTAGGCTTGCTCTGGGGGGAATTGCCTCGGTATTCGGACTTAATCTCGCCGTTTCACTGGGGGGATTTTCTGAAATCTGCGGTAGAGGGCGACGGGGTGCGGTCGCAACGCGCTCGCTACGCGAGATCGCTAATGGTGTATTGTTAATATTATTAACTATTGTTGAGCTTCCTTGACAATAGGGCGCAATTGTGCTATCAGAAGAACTGCGATTAATGCCGTAGCGTTGCAGGGCGGTTTCTAGCCAAGCACTATCCAGGGCGAGATTAGCGACGGCATCGCTGCCCCAGCGCCAACCGAGAAAGATCGAGTTATTATTGAGGACAACGGCGGGGGGATTGTTCCGCGCCCCCCAGACGGCAACGGTTTGGCTATTAACTCCCGTGGGGATAACCACACCACCGAGGAGACTGCTGGCTAGAGGTTTTTGGTTTTTCAGTTCACCTAAATTAGTCGGCCGCAGGGTGTAAGCTTGGGAGTGGGGATAGGCCCAGTAAGCCCCAAATAGCGATCGCAATTGATTACGCACAGCAGGTTCCGAAAGATTCCCCGCCGGACCGGTGACGATAATTTTACCACCGCGATTAAGCCAACGACTCAAGACATCAGCTTGTAAACCGGAAATAGTCTCGACGTTGGGGATGATTAGAACCTTAATTTTATTTAAATCCGCGTCGCTTTGCCACTGATTACTCTGGAGAATGCAGTAATTAACCCCGACATTTTGCAAACGTTCGGTTATATCTGTCCATTGATTGGCATTTTCTTGACTTTTTAACACTGCCACCGGTGTCGCTAAAACTGGGATCGGCAGCAAGACACCCACACAGGACAAAAGACAGGCAATTAGGGGCTTGTTAAAAAGATGATCAAGATGGAAGGACGATCCCAGCACGTTTTTTCTCTTAATTTTTTTGGTTCACTCCTCCTGATTTTACCCAACTTAGCCGAAAAAGAGTATCTTTGGGAACAAAAATTGCGTCTTAGTCGTCGGCAACATGGTTTTAGGGTGTTAGGGTTTTAGGGTGTTGGGGTTTTAGTTGAAATTCCCCACTTCCCCATTCCCCCACTTCCCCACTTCCCCATCTCCCCATAACTGTAAAGACAATTGCCGAAAGTGATCGCCGCGATGTTCAAAACTTGGGTATTGGTCAAAACTGGCGCAAGCGGGCGATAATAACACCACTTTAGCCTCTTTTGCCGGTCCTAGTTCAGCCGCGCGTTGAACTGCCCTGTCCATCGTTTCTACACATTCATAATCTTGATAACCTGCCGACTGTAAACGAAGGGCAAAATCGGCGGCAGCGTCACCAATAAGCAGCACGGTGGCGACTTTTGCCTTAATTTCAGCGATCCAAGCCCGATCATCCCCTGCTTTCGCTTCTCCCCCCGCGATTAAAATCGCCGGACTAGGGACAGATTTTAAGCCCACTGCGGCGGCATCGTAGTTAGTTGCTTTACTATCATTAATAAAGTCTAGTCCTTTATAGGTACAAATATACTCTAGACGATGGGCAACCCCGGGGAAAGTGGCGATCGCTTCGGTAATGGCTTTTTTCTCGATTCCGGCCAATCTAGCGGCGGCCACAGCCATAAGCAAATTCTGCTGATTGTGACTACCCACCATTTTCAGGAGATTAACTGGGGCAATTAATTCCCCAAAAGCCACGATCCAGTTATCTTGCAGATAAACACCACGACTAGGATCGCCCAAAAGCGCATCTTTGCCTTTCACAGAAGTCCAATAAGCTTGTTGCCATTGACTAACACCGATTTGACGCAGATAGGGATCATCACCGTTGAGGATTTGGCGATCGCTTCTTTGCAGTAAAGAGGCTTTAATCTGATAATAATTTTCGAGGGTTTGATGACGACTGAGGTGATCGGGGGTAAAAGTTGTCCAGATGCCGATTTTCGGCGATAAATCTCGACTAGACTCGATCTGATAACTACTAATCTCCGCAATAATCCAATCGTACTTATCGGCTTTTAAAGCCAATTCACAGGCAGCATAGCCGATATTACCGCAGGAAGGGGCATTTAACCCCGCTTTTTGAAAAATAGCGGCACAGAGGGCGGTGGTGGTGGTTTTGCCGTTAGTTCCCGTAATACCCAACCAAGGGGAAGATTGCAGATAACGCCAAGCTAATTCTAATTCTCCGATCGTATCGATGCCTTTTTCTCTGGCAGTAATTAAAATCGGGGCATCCCAAGGCACCCCGGGGCTAACCACGATAAGATTAGGCAAGTCCGAAGCCTCTAGACTGAGATTTTGACCAAGATTGACAATAATTCCTTCCCTTTCCAGATTGGTTTTGGTTGCTTGTAAACTGGGAGAATCAGAGCGATCGCTTAATGTCACCTGCCAACCATCCCGTTTTAAGCATCTTGCCGCTGCTATTCCCGATCTTCCCAATCCAATAATCGCCGCTTTCGCCATCTTGTTGCCACTCTACTCAAGAGTCAATTTTTAGCAATCTCTATCCTACTGTGGATTAGGTCGAGTCATAGCTATCTTCCAAGAAAACAAAATTCTCTGGCTTACGTCTAGATCGATAAAATAAATGCAAGTACAATCTCTATAACAACGCTCCCTATTTATGAATCTAAAATCATCCTTAAAATTTACCCTATTGTTTTCACTTCTGGGGGGTTGTCTCCTGACTACACCGAGTCAAGCAACTCTCTTTGAACAAAGAGAAGTTAATCAAGAAGATTTTATCGCTATTGCCCGACCCTACGGTAACGGTAAATACGATTTACTGATTTTGCAACAAATCCCAGGAAAACGCCAATGTTGGGCGGTAAATGGCACAGAACCGACCATTGTTCAGCCTCTGCTGCTCGATTTCGATTTTACCGGCAGTTGTGAACGGGCCACCGACAGTAACGGTTATTCCCTTCGCATTCAGGGCAAAGATTACGGTTTAGAATACCTGCTGCGTATCGTACAACGCAACGGGGAATTAGTCCTTGTGGGAACCCCCCGCAATCCCAGGCAATCGGAGGTAATTATTGGACGGACCAAAGGTTTAGGGACCGGTTTAATGCAAATTTATCTCATCGATGGCTGGCGCTTTACTAAACGCAGTCTAGCCGGTCAAAATCTCAGTCATATCTATCTAACTGCCGATAGTCCCAATTTCAATCCTCCCCCGGAATTACTCGCGGGTAATAGTTATTCCCTCCCCAGAGAATCCGTCAAAGCAGAAACACCTGTTAATCCTGCTGCTAATCCCGAAGTGCGAGAATATACCTTTACCGCTTCAGAAACAGCAGTAGAGAGCAATCCTCAGCCAGTGGTAAATAATCCAGTACCAGAGCCAAATTTAACGCCACCGTCCCCAGTTACCCCTAATTTACCCCCCCTGACTCCTCCCAATTCTCAGAATAATAATGCAATTGTACCACCACCGCCACCGCGCAACCTAGGCAATCCCAGAAGTTTATCAGACGTAATCACTTTTAATCGGGCTGCCGCTAATCCCAGTAGTGGTAATATGAGCAATAGTGGTCGCCAAGGTTTTAAAGTAGTAATCGAAGCTAAAACAGAGAGCGATCGCACTAGGGTTCGTTCTCTCTATCCCGACGCTTTCCCCACTTCCCACCAAGGTCGTCGCGTCTGGCAAATAGGCGCGTTTAGTAGTCGCGATAAGGCTGAAAACGCTTTACAAACTCTTGCCCCCCTGCGCGGATCGATCGTACCATTTTAGCGAACGCTGGAACTGCGGAACGGGGAACAGAGAAATGGGGGAGTGGGGAAATGGGGAAATGGGGAAATGGGGAAATGGGGAAATGGGGAAATGGGGAAATGGGGAAATGGGGAGATAGGGGAATTCAACTAAAACCCTAAAACCCTAAAACCCCAACACCCTAAAACCCCAACTCTCAACTCCTGACTCCTGACTTCTAGAGTAACTGATAACTGATAACTGATAACTGATAACTGATAACTAATAACTAATAACTGAAAACATGGAAATATCGGAACTAAAAAAAGGTATCGAGATAGTAGGATTGCGCCTGGGTAAAACCCAGGACTATCTTTGACTTACCCACTTTAAGGGCCAAAATTAAAGACTTAGAACAGGTGGCGGCCGTCCCCACTTTTTGGGATAATCCCGATACTGCTCAAAAAACCCTGCAAGAACTAAATGAATGTAAATCTTCTTTAGAAACCTATCAAAGTTGGTGTGGACAATTAGAAGATACCAAGGCAATTATCGAGTTATTAGAATTAGAATCCGATCGAACTTTGCTAGAAGAAGCGACGGACAATTTAACTCATTTACAGCATGACCTCGATCGCTGGGAATTGCAACAGCTTTTAAATGGTCCCTACGACGCAAAAGGAGCGGTTTTAACGATTAATGCGGGGGCCGGGGGAACCGATGCCCAAGATTGGACAGAAATGCTCCTGAGAATGTATTCTCGCTGGGCCGAGAAACAGGGTTATAAAGTCACTTTAGCGGAAATATCAGAAGGAGATGAAGCGGGAATTAAATCGGTGACAATTGAGATTGCCGGAACTTATGCTTACGGTTATCTGAAAGGAGAAAAAGGCACCCATCGGTTAGTAAGAATTTCCCCTTTTAATGCTAATGGTAAACGTCAAACCAGTTTCGCCGGGGTGGAAGTGATGCCAATTTTGGGCGATGATGCGGTGAGGGTAGAAATTCCCGATAAAGATTTAGAAATTACCACCACTAGATCGGGGGGAAAAGGTGGACAAAATGTTAATAAAGTGGAAACTGCCGTGCGTGTAGTTCATCTTCCCACAGGTATCGCTGTGCGTTGTACCCAAGAGCGATCGCAATTACAAAATAAAGAAAAAGCCCTAGCTTTATTAAAAGCGAAATTGTTAATTATCGCCCGGGAACAACGGGCTCAAGCGATCGCAGAAATTCGCGGCGATATGGTGGAGGCCGCTTGGGGCAATCAAATCCGTAACTATGTTTTTCATCCCTATCAATTGGTTAAGGATCTCCGCAGTAATGTGGAAACCACCGATGTTACCGGGGTAATGAATGGGGATTTAGATAGCTTTATTGAAGCCTATTTACGTTTGGGGGGGAACAGTGCGGGTTATACTGATTCCTAAGATGAGAGCAGCTCTATTTTCTCGCAAATTCTGTTCTTATGCTATTTGTCCTCTACTAAGAAGAAAAATCAATGGTTATTATCGAGATTACCAATGTGGAAGAAATATTAAGCGCAAAAATTGGCTCTTTTGCCGCTAAAATCGTCCAAGCTCTAGCAGATGATGAAGGGAAAGTGGAAGAGGTTCTCATCAAAGAATTACAGGCTAATTTTCAGGAAAGGGGGATTAAAGCTAATCTGTTTAGCGTCACTGGGTTAGATATGCTCGGCAATGGCAGGCTAGAAGTTAACGTTAATGTTCGTTCTGCTAATATGATGTCCTAAGAGAAGATAAAATCGCCAATGGTTGGGTTAAATATACTTAAACCCAACCTTGTCTTGGTGGTTACACAGGGTGAGAAATTACCATCAAAAGCAATGGCAACGAAGCTTGAGGTTATAATAAACCAACAAAATGTAACGGTCCTTGACCGGTAATTAATTCGATAATAATTGCCAGAAAACCGATCATCGCTAATCGACCATTCCACACCTCGGCTGCCGTTGTCATCCCCCATTCCCAACGTTCCTGGGGATACATTTTCATATTCGCTTTCGGATGGGTAATTTGCTCGAAAGTGGTGGGTTTTTCCTCTAGGGATTTGACCACTAACTGGGAGAGAGATTCGATAAACATCGGGTGAGTGTTAAGAGCGGGTACTCGCTGAAAATGTTCAATTCCCGCTTCTTCCGCCACTTCTCGGTACTCTATATCGATTTCTTGCAGAGTTTCGATGTGTTCCGAGACAAAGCTAATCGGCACCACCAGTAAATGCTTAATTCCCTGCTCTCCCAACTCTTTTAAAGCATCTTCAGTATAGGGTTTTAGCCATTCCACCGGACCGACGCGACTTTGATAGGCTAAAGTGTACTGATTGGGTCGGTTTAGCGTACGCATGATCGCCCTAGTGCATTCTTCAATTTGCCTTTGATAGGGATCTCCCGCTTCCTCCACATAACTTTGGGGGACACCATGGGCGCTAAAAAAGATATGTACTTGGTCAGGATTAGGACACTGCTCTAATTCTCGCGCGATCAGATCGGCCATAGCACTCAGATAAGTGGGATGATCGTACCAAGAAGGGATGAGAGTATATTCCGTCAAACGCAGATAGGGATCATCCTGCCACATTTCCTCCAGCACACGAAAACTGGAACCACTGGTACTGATGGAAAATTGGGGATAAAGGGGAAGAATAACCAATTTTTTGATATGGTCCCGTTTAATCCGCTCGATCGCTTCTTCAGTGAAGGGATTCCAATAACGCATCCCGATATAAACGCTCACCTCGCGCCCCATTTCCTTGAGACGTTGTTGCAGTGCCGTGGCCTGTGCTTCCGTAATCTTGAGTAAAGGGGAGCCACCACCGATCTGACGGTAATTTTCCTGGGATTTACTCGCTCTTAGCGTCGATATTAACCAAGCTAACGGTTTTTGTAATCCTTTGATCGGTAAACGGATGATCTCTGGGTCAGAAAAAAGGTTAAATAGAAAAGGACGCACATCCTCTAACCGCTCCGGCCCACCCAAATTTAATAATAGAACCCCAACGCGACCCATAGTGTTAACAGATAATTTTTAAATTTTCAGATTCTTTACCAAGTTTAACAATATATCGGTGGAACCGTTAAAACAAATTACAGACAGTATAGAACTTAATCAAATCTTGGAGGTTGATCTTGGCGACAATTTTACGTCCCCTCAGTTATCAATATCAATGGCTTTACGATGGTATCTCCCGTCTGGCTGCCCTAGCGGTGGGTGGGGAGACCCGTTTTCGGCAATTGGCCCTAGAAGGTTTAAAAATCGCTAAAAATGACCCTATCCTCGATCTCTGTTGTGGTGCGGGTCAAACCACCCGTTATTTAGTACCCCTATCCGATCGCTGTACCGGTTTAGATGTCTCTCCTGTGGCCCTGGAGCGAGCTAGTTTAGCGGTGCCGCAAGCGCATTATGTGGAGGGATTAGCCGAAAAAATGCCCTTTAGTGCCGGAGAATTCGCCCTTGTTCATACTAGCGCCGCTCTCCACGAAATGGAACCGGAGCAGTTAGAGGAAATTCTTAAAGAAGTGTATCGTGTTCTCAGACCGGGGGGAATTTTTGCCCTCGTGGATTTTCATCGACCCACTAACCCGCTTTTTTGGCCTTCTTTGGCCCTATTTTTGCAATTATTTGAAACCCATACCGCTTGGCAGTTTATCGATACGGATCTGATCCAATCTTTACAGGCGCTCGGTTTTCGTGATTGTCAACAAAAATTATACGCTGGTGGCAGTTTACAGGTGATTCAAGCGGCCAAGTGAAGGGATCGGCCAGGCAAGATTTTCAGAGGCAGTCGGTCATTTATACTAAGTAGGGAAGCTGAGTTCGATCGACTCGGTGCCAGTTATTTTTGAGAAGTAATGACTAGAACAAAAATTCTACAACCCGATTTAATTTTAGGGGATACGATTCTCGGTCTCAGTCTGGAGATTTTGAGTCAGCATCAAATTAAAGGATTGATTCTCGATGTGGACGATACCCTTGTTCCCCTCCAGGAAACGACGGTTTCTGACGATTTACAGCGTTGGGTCGATTCCTTGCGTCTTTATCTACCGATTTGGTTGGTAAGCAATAATCTTAGCGAAAATCGTATCGGTGCGATCGCTGATAATTTACAACTTCCCTACCTTCTCGGTGCGGTGAAACCCTCTCGACGCAAACTCCGGCAAGCGATGGCAGCCATGAGTCTCCCCCCCCAACAAATTGCTATGGTTGGCGATCGCTTGTTTACCGATGTTTTAGCGGGAAATCGTCTGGGAATGTTTACCATTCTGGTGAAACCAATGGTAAATCCCTTGACGGGGGGGGCAGCTTATCCAATCCACGATTTTGAGGTGTGGATATCACAAATTCTCGGCGTTTCCCTGCATCCGCAGCATTACTTAATAAAACCTGACCAATCCTCACAAAAGTAAATATTAAAAAATAATTAAGTATAGAGGAAAGGAGGGAAAAGTAGAAAATACTATAGATAATTTGAAATGAGGTCAGCCGAGATAAAGACCTTAAATATAACAAGGTCAATAGATGGACGGTGCCAGTTTTTGCGGATATACGCCAAAAGCTGGCACTACTGTTTTAACGAAAACTTCCTGCTATAATTTGGCCAGATTGTGAGATAATAGGGAACGGTTTTTTAGTTAATTCTCCCTGGCTTCACTCTATATTTGACATCCTCGCCGCCGTAAACGGACGGTGATTCCCAAACCTCACGATTTAGGTTTCTGCTTCTTTCCCTTGCGGGGTTCCGCACCTGCCTTAACAGATTTACTCTGTTCTGGTCTTATGGTCGCTCTACAGACTGACAC
>NZ_JADBTF010000432.1:0-5196 GCF_020246295.1 Microcystis sp. M090S1
CCAGATAGGTTTTGCTAAAAATTCTGGGTCATTTTCTAGTGCATCCCATTTAGCATCGAGTTCTTCCATTGATAACTCAGGCTCTTCGGATGTGTTAGAGGTTGAATGATTGTTTAAGTTAGTCATGATTAAAGGTTCCTTAGTGATAATAGGTTACTTTTATCATAGCATTTTCGAGTTGGATTGAGGTACGGAGATTATCGAGGGTAATTAACCACAGAGACACAAAGAACACAGAGATTATTCACCGATGTTATAATTTATAATGATGATGGCAAGAGAGCCGAATGTTTAACTGAAAGCTTGACATTATTTTATGTACAGACTATATTATAGTTATGGAATAGAATATTATATTTGATCCAGATTTTAGGTTCTGGTTTTATCAACAAGAACAGGGACTTCAAAATGAAGTATTTGCTGTTTTAACTGTATTGATGAAACTTGGACCAGCACTGGGGAGACCACGAGTTGATACCATTGAAGGAGCTTCTTTTAAGAATATGAAAGAGCTTCGTATTCAGTATAAAGGTGAACCTTGGCGTGTTTTATTTGCCTTTGATCCTCATCGACAAGCAATTTTACTTGTTGGGGGGAACAAGTCAGGTAACAAAAGATGGTACAAAGAAAATATTCCTATAGCAGATCAACGTTATCAAAAATATCTGGAAAAACTTAAGGAAGAAAAGTCATGAAAGAATATACCAACTTCTCGGAAGAATTTAATAAACTTTGTGGAGAACGACAAGCAATTATTAAAGCAAGAGCTTCCCAAATTTATCTGGAGGAACTTACGCTTAAGTATTTGCAGGAAAAACTAGGTTTATCTTTATCAGAATTGGCAGAGCATCTTGAAGTACAGCAATCAATAGTACCTAGACTTAAACAAGAGTAAAATCTAGAGCTAAATACACTGCGCGAAGTAGTTAACGCATTAGGTGGAACTGTCGAAATTATTGTCAAAATTCCCAACAAAGAACCTATAATTATTGGTGACTATTCAGAAACGAAGTGTAATTAACCACAGAGACACAGAGGACAGGGAGATTATTTGCCAATGTTATAATTTGTACTCAATAATAAAGGTGTTCGCTTTTGGAACACAATATTTAAGATGGAATTAACGGGAAGACTCCATGAACGCTATAAAGCAAAAATCTTAAATTGGTAAAAGTCTAATCCGAAAAATACGATCTGTCACTGACACAATTGCTCCCGTCTTTAATGCTTTTGTACAATCTCGTAAAACTATAGTTAAACGCTGATTAATTAGATTGTAGTTTTCATTGCCTAAACGGAATAGGATGACACTTGGTAAATTATCAACACTAATAGCGAGAAGTTGAGAAAAATCTAGATCGACAGTTAAAATTATCCGCTTTTCTCTTTTTGCTTTGGCAAGAATTTCCTGATCAGATAAAGTTTGTAAGCCTTCATCTCGAAGATGAACGACATCATAACCTTGTTCTCTTAACCATGAGACTGTACGCAGAGAAATCCCCATATCGGCTAGAAACTCTATCTCCATTGCTCGATTAATTCAAAATGATGAACTTGTTCTCTGGCTAACCAAGAAGCATATAATAAACATTGGTGAATATCTTCTCTTTCTAGGTCAGGGTATTCCTCTAAGATTTCCTCTATCGGCTTTTCGTTAGCAAGTAGATTAAGAATTAAAGAAACAGGAATACGCATTCCTCGAATACAGGCTTGACCTGCCATAATTTTGGAGTTAAAAGTAATTCGGTCTAATTGTTTTAAGGTCATATAGTTTCCAGAAATATGAAGATGATACCTGTGGTAATTTTATTATAGCTAATTCTATAGTTGCGAGCGGAAGTGGGAAATTACTCCTTCAGTGAGGGTGCAAAGCTTGTCTCCAACCCCATAGGGAAGATTAGAGAATGGTGAGGTTTTGGTCTGTAGTAGTATAACAAGTAGACGAGAAAACGGGTTTTTTGAAAAAACCCGTTTTCTGAAATCGCACCGGATTATGACTAAAGTTCAACAACGAACCTAATTAAAGCCAAACCCCAATTGATTCAACCCATGAATAAATTTCTCAAACTCTTTACCCCCATTTCCCTGATATTAATTACGGTAGGATTTCCGGCGGCGACTTTTAGCAACACTGTTGGAGTTAACACGATTTTTGAGGTAAAAGGGAAAGTTACCGTTAAAAAACCACAATGGAAAAAACCTCTTCCCGCTTCTGTCGGACTTACCCTCAGTTTTGATGATAAGTTAGAAGTGGCAGCTAACGCTTCCGTTAAGGTTTATTGTAGTAATCTCAAGCAGTGGATGGTTAAAACAGGAAAGTATATTGTTTCTAATGGCTGTCCTCGGGGAAATTCTGTGATTTCACTTCCCAATATTAATAATACAACCCTCCGTCCCCCAGGAAATACAGAGAAAGTTTTAGCAAAATTACCTTACCTAATTACTCCCCGTGAAACGAATATTATTACCAATCGTCCTCCCCTGCGGTGGAATGCTGTTCCGGGTGCAACTAATTATACTATCAAAATAGATGGGGTTAATTGGGAAACGCAGACAAATAAAACTGAAATAGTCTATCCCGGTGAACCTCCTCTGGAAGCAGGAAAGCGATATCGGGTAACAATAAAAGCTGATAATGGTGCGTCTTCTAGAAGTGATGATGAAAACGTCGGGTTTATAATATTAGATGAACAGACTCAAAAAACGGTTTTAGATGCTGTTAAAGCTGTTCAACAGCAGCAATTATCCCCGGAGGAAGCAGGGTTAGTTTTAGCGCATCTCTATCGAGGTTATGAGTTGTATGGGGATGCGGTTGAGGTATTGGAAGGATTAGTTAAGCAAAATAGTCAGGTTGCTACCGTTTATCAACTGTTAGGGGATACTTACCTTAAGATGGGTTTACCTCAGTTGGCAAAAAAACCTTATGAAAAAGCGTTAAAACTGGCAACAAATACGCAGAATTTGTCAGTGCAAGCGGAAATACAAGCGGGTTTAGGAATAGCTTATCGTCTCTTGGGGAGTAAGGATGAGGCGATACAGTGGTTAACCAAGGCGAAGGGGACTTATAATCAGTTAGGGGATATTTCGCAGGTTCAGGAATTGGCTAAAACAATTAATGACATTTTAAGGAGGGAGTAAGGATGGAAGTTATAGCACTCCCGTAGGGGCGAAGCATTCGGGCAATAACCTATCGCTGAAACCGTAGATTTCTTATCCGAATGCTTCGCCCCTACAACTTATTTGAAATTACTATAAATTATGGATAATGGCTACTACTTTTGTACGGAGGTAATTACACAATGGATAAAGATAAACTCATAAAATATCGTCAAGCAGTGCAAAATTTGTTAAGTCGCTATGTAGCAGAAGATGTTACCAGTGAAGACGTAGAAGTACAATTAATATTTGATGTGGAACGGGATCATTATCAGTGGATGAATGTAGGATGGGAAGGTTTAAAACGAGTTTACCGCTCGATTGTTCATTTTGATATTCGTGATAATAAGATTTGGCTACAACAAAATTTAACGGAATTGAATCCAGCAGAGGATTTAATTTCAATGGGTGTTAAGAGGGAGGATATTGTTTTGGGACTGCAACCACCTTATAAACGGCCTTATACTAATTATGGTACTTAAAACAAATTCTCCTTGTCCCCTTGTTCCAAGGCTTTGCCTTGGAACACAATATCTAAGGCTCTGCCTTAAAGTAATGCTATAACTGTGGTGAGGTTGTTTTTAGTAGTGAAACGGCAGAAAAAATCAGAATTTTACTACAGCGAAAGGCTCAACCCGACAAATCTATTCAAGTTGATGTTTTTGCCTATCAATAAACTCTAGGGATAAAAAACCAATGAAAGTATCAATCAAATCAGGGATAGCGGTTGTCGTCATTACCGGGATGATGGGATTATCGGGAGTCATGTTAAACCCAACGGTGGGACAGGTGATTTCTCAGGGTTCACCGCAAGATAAATTAGCCGAAGCAGAGAGGCTAACTCAGCAAGTTATTCAATTGTATCAGCAGGGGAAATATAACGAGGCGATTCCTCTAGCAGAACAAGCTTTAGCTATCAGGAAACAACAATTAGGAGACAACCATCCCCTAACTGCACAAAGTCTCAACAATTTGGCAGGACTTTACGAGTCTCAAGGAAGATACAGCGAAGCCGAACCCCTCTTCAAACAAGCTTTAGCTATCAGGAAACAACAATTAGGAGACAACCATCCCTCTACCGCCACCAGTCTCAACAATTTGGCTGCACTTTACGAGTCTCAAGGAAGATATAGCGAAGCCGAACCCCTCTACAAAGAAGCCTTGACTATCAGCAAACAACAATTAGGAGATAACCATCCCGATACCGCCACCAGTCTCAACAATTTGGCTGCACTTTACTATTCTCAAGGAAGATATAGCGAAGCCGAACCCCTCTACAAAGAAGCCTTGACTATCAGGAAACAACAATTAGGAGACAACCATCCCGATACCGCCACCAGTCTCAACAATTTGGCTGCACTTTACCAGTCTCAAGGAAGATACAGCGAAGCCGAACCTCTCTACAAAGAAGCCTTAGCTATCAGCAAACAACAATTAGGAGACAACCATCCCCTAACCGCCGCCAGTCTCCACAATTTGGCAGGACTTTACCAGTCTCAAGGAAGATACAGCGAAGCTGAACCCCTCTACAAACAGGCTTTAGCTATCAGCAAACAACAATTAGGAGACAACCATCCCGATACCGCCACCAGTCTCAACAATTTGGCATTACTTTACCAGTCTCAAGGAAGATACAGCGAAGCTGAACCCCTCTACAAACAGGCTTTAGCTATCAGCAAACAACAATTAGGAGACAACCATCCCGATACCGCCACCAGTCTCAACAATTTGGCAGAACTTTACAGAGTTCAAGGAAGATACAGTGAAGCCGAACCCCTCTACAACAGGTCTTTAGCTATCAGGAAACAACAATTAGGAGATAACCATCCCGATACCGCTACCAGTCTCAACAATTTGGCAGAACTTTACAGAGTTCAAGGAAGATACAGTGAAGCCGAACCCCTCTACAAAGAAGCCTTGACTATCAGCAAACAACAATTAGGAGACAACCATTCTGATACCGCCGCCAGTCTCAACAATTTGGCATTACTTTACCAGTCTCAAGGAAGATACAGTGAAGCCGAACCCCTCTACAACAGG
>NZ_JADBTF010000433.1:0-38427 GCF_020246295.1 Microcystis sp. M090S1
ACCATCGGTCAAAGCATGGGGGCATCGCGGCTGGGGTTGTCTCTTTCATCGCCGATTTTTCAACGTAAAGTGCTTACTCTTTAACGATTATACTCTATTATACTCTTGTTGAGCGTTTAAGTCCCATTAGTAGAGCGGGAAGTGGGAAGTGGGTTATAGCAATGCTTGCCAAACTCCTGTTAAGGCACTAGATATTGACCGCGTGGCTGAGGCGATATAAAAAAAAGGAGCCACACCTTTTCCCTTAGATACCGATAAATTTCCCTTAGAGGTTCAACTAACAGCCCAATTTAATGGTAAAAAAAGTTTTTATCAATTAACCTATAACCATCAATCTATATTATCATATCTGGTGAGGGACAGAAGTTATCGCTTTTGAATTAGGAATGGGGAGCGGAGAACAGGGAAGAAAATTGGCGTACCTGATGACCCTGAATAAAGCTTTGACATCCTCGCCGCCGTAAAACGGACGGCGATTCCTCACCACGCCACTTTTTTAGGGTGGTCGCGTCAATGGGGTTGACGCTTCACCAAAAAACGCTTAATTGCTTAAGTCTGACTCTTTCTCCACGCCCGTTTTGAGTGTCCGGATGCCCTCCGGCCACTTTGAACAAGTCGAAAAAATCTCATGTTCAACCTTATTTCCTAGAAAGTTTTACTCGTTCAAGTCCGAATTTGAATTCTTTTCTGAACAAAACCCCCTACTATCTGTTGTCAAGGTTCAGTTTTTAGCTTGGTTATCGCTTTTTCCATTGTAGCTTAAAGCCGTCCTAAAAGGACGGGGTTTTAACCCAAATTTTCGATAAGTGTCACCGATGGGAGTGCGGGTAAGGTGAGTATTTGACTTGAGTAAGACGGCAATATATGTTACTATCACAAGGTAATCGCAGCTATCTTGAAAAAGCTGCTACTCAAAACTAGGAATGACCATGAATTATCCCAATACCGAACAAAGTAAAGCAATCCCCTTCTTTGCTCGTTTTTTATCTGTGGACCAAGACGAGGCTCCGACTCCCGATTCCCCCCCCGATTCTGAACCGGCTCCCGTTTGGACTTGGAAATGGCCTTCTGACTGGGAAGATAGTTAATTAATTTAAAGATTGCTTTCAGTAATTCAGACAGAAATAAACTACCGCCATAAGTCAAGCAGGAGTAAAATTTATGGCGGTTTTTTGTTGTATTTAGGGTTTGCTGAAAAAGTCAATTTGCCGGTGAGGGCAGCGGGGGAGCGGGGGGAGAAAGTGCTTAGTCAAGTCACAACTACTCTTCAGCAATTTCGACTTCTTTGGGAGCAACGGGTTCTTCGGCAGCAATTTCTACTTCAATAGCCTTTTTCAGGTTAAGTTTTAGAACTTGAGAAATTGGTAAACCTTCCACCTCATTGATGAGATATTCTTGAGTCTCTGTTTCACGACGTTTGAGATAGACCGTTTTAAGCAGTGCCTCAATGCCATAACCCGTAACAATGTCACCAATAATGGTAGAGATGCCTAAGACCCCAAGTCCACCAATTAGTCCCAGCGGACCGCCTAACCCAAAAAGTGCGTAAATCACAGGATAGGCAGTAGCACTGGATGCGGCAACAGCAATAATGAAAATAATGCCGGGGAGTCCCAGAGAAGCAAGTTTTTGAACAACTTCATCCAGAGAAATTCCCCAGGAGACAAGTTTTTTGTTGATTTCTGTGGGATTAATTCCGAGAAAATCATTGGGAATGGCCGTTTCAGTAGTTTCCGTCATTGATGAGACTCCTAAAATCACTAAGTTGGATTGGTTGGTCGGGATTTCAGTCATATAAAATCCATGGTAAGGCAAAAGAATACAAATCGGCTGTCTAGCAATCAGATGCCTTGCAGCATTCTACATTAGTCTTACCGTTCACACAACTTGTAGAAAATCGTCAGTTCTTAGATTAAATCCTGTTTAAAAGATAGAGGAGATTGGGGAGAAACAATTGATAAGTAGTCTTGCAAAATAAATTTCCTACTGAAGATAGGCACTCATGCAAGAGGCAAAAGGCAAAAGCTTTATCGAAATGTGTAACTAATTTTGCTTAGGTACTTAACTGGGTTTTTCAAGTTGGATTGGGAGTTAATCATAGTCTTAAAAACGGGTTTGGTATCAAATCTCAAGGCAAACTTTTAACTCTTCGGCTAAAATCTGGACATGGGGTTCTACCATAATCGAGACATGATTTCCTAGGGCGAAATGAATCTCAACTGGCTCTGTAGAAAATTCACTCCAGCCTAAAGAGGAATCCTCGCAATCTCCAGCTATTAAATCTTTATTTGGATCATCAGATAATTCCTCACTAGCCCGTATAATCGTAATTTTACCCGGATAAGTCTGTTTAGGGAGATAATCAATCAGACATAAACAGCTAGTTTTATAGGCTTGGACAATTTTTTCAAGCTGCCTAGTTTCCGCATTGGGGGGAAGCATATTAGCCAGTTTAAAAAAGTTTAAGGCGTATTTTAATTGTTCCTCCACTGTTAAGAGTTGAAGAGTTTCATAGGAAATATCGATGGTTTTATCTAAATAAACTTCGATACCTTTGCTGACTTCAGCTAACCATCGCGCATGATCCCAATTAATATAATCAAGCAAAATTTGTTTGTCTTTATAAGTGGGTGCTGAAGAATCAATGATTGCTAGTAATGCCACTTGTTGACCCTGATTAACCAACTGTTGAGCCATTTCAAAAGCCACATTACCACCGTAGGAATGTCCTCCCAAAAAGTAGGGGCCTTGGGGTTGTAAATCCTGCATGGCTTGAAGATAAATACTGGCTATATCCTCAATGCGAGTGATTTCTCCAAACTGTTGATAGAGATCATTTTCAAAACTGTAGAAAGGTTGATCTTTTCCTAAACAACGTCCTAAATGGTAAAAATAAAATGGTCGTCCCCCGGCGCCTGGAACACAGAAGAAAGGAGGCTTTGAACCCTGGGGTTGAATGGGAACCAAACAAGACTGGTTAGAGGAATCTGCATCGGTTTGGATAATGGTCGCTAACTGTTCAATAGTTGGGTTTTGAAATATTGTAGTTACGGCAATTTCCTTGCCTAACTGTTCTTTAATTTGGGTGATTAAATAAGGAGCTAAAAGGGAATGACCACCGAGGTCAAAAAAGTTATCATGCACGCTAATTTTGTCAATCTTTAGCACTTTTGACCAGATTTGCACGAGGTTTAATTCTAACTGATTACGCGCTTCAATAAATCTGTCTGAATCACTGGTATTACTAGGAGCTTTTAACGCACGACGATCAATTTTTCCGTTAGCTGTTAAAGGGAAAGACTCCAGCAGCACAAAAGCACCAGGAACCATATAACCGGGCAATTTATGGCTAAGAAATTGACGCAAATCGCCACTTGTTAGCTTTACTCCTAGCTTAGGTACAATATAGGCAACTAACTGTTTTTCCCCTGGATTGTCTTCACGAACAATCACACAGGAAGACTGTACCGCCTGATTTTGACTAAGTACGGACTCAATTTCTCCTAATTCAATACGGAAGCCGCGAATTTTTACTTGATTGTCAATCCGTCCTACATATTCAATATTACCATCGGGTAA
Source organism: Microcystis sp. M090S1 (assembly GCF_020246295.1). Classification (NCBI taxonomy): domain Bacteria; kingdom Bacillati; phylum Cyanobacteriota; class Cyanophyceae; order Chroococcales; family Microcystaceae; genus Microcystis; species Microcystis sp. M090S1. The sequence goes on from NZ_JADBTF010000433.1 coordinate 3,580, forward strand.
ATAACGAGCCAAGTCTCCCGTTTTATATAATTTTGACGGCTCATTGCCCCCCTTATTAAGGGGGGTTGGGGGGATCACTTCATCCTTCTCAAAAGGATTAGGAATAAATTTTTCTTGGGTTAATTCGGGACGATTGAGATAACCTTTGGCTAATCCTGCACCAGCAATATGTAATTCTCCTACTACACCAATCGGGACAGGTTGGAGATAGTTATCTAAAATGTAAACCTGTGTGTTGGAGATTGGACAACCAATGGGAATTGACTTTATTGTTGCCTCTAGTTGTTTAGGAATAGGATAGCAACAGGTAAAAGTTGTACTTTCTGTTGGTCCATATCCATTAATAATTTGCGTCAATGGCAAAGTTTCCAGTGCTTTATGAACATGAGCAACTGAAAGTGCTTCTCCACCAATTAGTAGCTGTTTAATTCCTGATAAAGCTTGGGAATTATCGTCAATAATCTTATTGAACAAAGCAGCCGTTAGCCATAAAATAGTAATGCCATGTTTGTCTATTGCATTTCTTAAACTTGTAGCGGTAGGAATATCTTCCGTAAAAATCACACATCTCGCACCATGTAATAAAGCACCCCAAATCTCAAAGGTAGAAGCGTCAAAAGCAATGGGAGCCATTTGTAAAAATCTTTGTGTTGCATCTAGATGTGCATAATTTACGCCAAACAAAAGACGATTAACGCTACGATGAATAACCTCAACACCTTTAGGTTTACCTGTAGAACCAGAAGTATAAATAACGTAGGCTAAATTAGCCGCAGAAACCGCGCTGTTAAGATTCTCCTGACTTGTCTGATTAATTTGTTGCCAATCTTTATCTAAACAGATAACAATAGCCTGATGATTTGGCAGGGAATTCTGTAAATATTCGCAGGTTAATATTATTTTAACTTGGGTATCTTGGAGCATGAAGCTAATGCGCTCTTGGGGATAATCTGGGTCAATAGGAACATAAGCTCCACCGACTTTAAGAATAGCCAATAATCCCACAATCATGTCTAAGGAACGCTCTAGACAAATCCCGACTAATTCCTCATACTTTACTCCTAATTTTTGCAGGTAATGGGCTAATTGATTAGCACGATTATTTAATTCATTGTAGGTTAATTGTTGCTGGGAACAGACCACCGCTACCGCGTCGGGTGTGCGTTTTACCTGTTCTTCAAATAACTGATGAATACATTGAGCAGAGGGATAATCTGTGTGAGTTTCGTTCCACAATGATAACAATTGATAACGTTCTTCATCACTTAACATCGATAACTCAAAAATTCCCATATTGGGATTAGCTGCAATCGCAGTTAAGAGATTCTGAAAATGTTGCCCCATTTGGTTAATGGTGGGGGCAGCAAACAAATCGGTACTATAACACCAAACTGCTTCTAAACGATCAGAAACTTCCCAAAAATTTACCTCTAAATCAAATCGCACTTTAAGCTCAACAGATAAAGGCAAACTCTCCATCTTTAAGCCAGATAAACTGGCCTCAGATTGGGGAGTATTTTGCAGTGAGAACATCACCTGTATCAAAGGATTATGACTTAAATCTCGGTTTAATTGTAATTTTTCTACTAACATTTCAAAAGGCAAATCTTGATGAGCATAAGCTGATAAAGTTGTTTGCTTTACTCGTTCTAATAACTCCAGAAAACTCGGATTTACCGACATATCACCCCTTAAAGCCAAAGTATTGGCAAAAAAGCCCATTAATTTCTCAATTGCCGAACTATTACGATTAGCGATGGGAGAACCCACCAAAACATCTAATTGACCACTATAACGAGAAATTAGGACAAAAAAAGCCGCCAGTAAAGTCATAAATAGCGTTCCTCCTGACTCCTGACTTAACCTTTTGAGGCGTTGCGTTAAGTCTTGATTCAGGCGAAAAACCTGCCCATCACCCCGGAAACTAGGAATTGGAGGACGGGGATAATCCGTCGGCAATTCTAAAATAGTAGGTGCATCTTGTAACTGTTTTTGCCAGTAATTAAGTTGACGCTCCAAAACTTCACCGGTGAGCCATTGACGTTGCCATACGGCAAAATCGGCGTATTGAATCGATAATTTAGCGAGAGGGGAAGGCAACCCCTGGACAAAGGCCGCATAAAGTTGAGATAATTCATCAAAGAAGATGCTCAAAGACCAACCATCGTAAATAATATGGTGCATCTTCAACAGCAATACATACTCTTGAGAACCCAGTTTAAGTAACTTAAATTGGACTAATGATTCCTTGGCTAGATTAAAGGGTTTTAAGGAGAAAGCAATCGCTATTTCTTGCAGATGTTCTGTTTGTTCATTCTTTGATAAATTTTGTAAATCTTCCAGGGGTAAACTTACGGTTGAAGGGGGAGCAATGCGCTGAATTGGTTGCCCTTCTACCATGGGAAAAGTAGTTCTTAAAATTTCGTGACGGCGAATCAGTTCGCTGAGACTTTGTTCTAAAGCTAATAGATTGAGGTTTCCTTCTAACCGCAAAGCTTCCAACAGATTATAGGAATGACTATCGGGAGAAAGTTGCTGCAGAAACCAGAGTCGTTGTTGAGCAAAAGAGAGGGGTAAATCCTGATCCCGTGACACGGGAATAATCTCTAAATCAACAGTATTAGTTGGGATTTTTGCCGCTCTTAAAAAGTCCAAAATTTCAGGTTTTTTGGCGGCGATTTCTTCTTTAATTTCTGGGGTCATAACCCCTTTGGGAGCCTGAAAACGAAGTTTTTCGCCTTCCAGCCATAGTTTAATCTCTAAACCCTTCAAATACGCTAAAAAATCTCCTACTTTCACTTACCAATTGCCTCCAAAGTTGTTGTTAAATTAGCTCTAAATCACGAAGGTTGCCCTGAGGATGAAAAAGTCCATCAGATTGCCATTGACTAGGATCAATATTTGTCCTTTGCCGTTTTAACTGTCTTGCTAAACTATTGATATCAGCTAAAACTTTAACTGTTTTTATAATTCACCATCCTCATAATCTTCCAAGCTTTCAGTCATAGCTGTTTCTCCCGGTGCAACGGTAAGAACTTCAATGATTTGGGCTAAATTAGCGATAGTTGGGTATTCCAGCAGATTTTGTAAAGACAATTCCACCGAGAAAAGATCGCGAGAACGAGAGATAACCTGAGTTGCTAACAAGGAATGTCCTCCCAATTCAAAGAAATTATCCTTAATCCCAATACGTTCGACTCCCAAAACTTCACTCCAAATTTGAGACATTTGAGTTTCAATCGGGGTACGAGGTGCGAGAAATCCCGTAGCTAAATTGCGTGTAGCTGTATCGGGTGTAGGCAAAGCCAGCCGATCCACTTTACCATTAGGAGTCAAAGGTAGGGTATTAAGCAAAACAAAAGCCTGGGGAACCATATAACTAGGTAGCTTTTGTTGGACAAATTCCCGCACCTGTGGCACCAACTTCTGGACTAATTTACCATATAGAGGATTATTCGTATAATCAGTCCAGGATTTGGGAATAATCGTCTCATCATCCCCAAAATTGGGGTATGGTTGTTCATCAACTTTACTTATTATCGGTTCTAAGATGGCATTCTGGCGACAGAAAACCACATCGAAAGAACCATCTTGACTACCTTCCCACCAACTGAGATGAACAGTGTAACCTAACTGTTCTCCCAGTTGCCACATTTGCTCAGGATTAATCCCTATCCCGCTATTTTTTGCTAACAATTGCCGCAATTCTCCCACCGTTTTTACCCCAGGAGGATTTTCTAAACAGTCTAAAATTTGTAGTGCCTTTTGTAATCGTTGATTGGGTACATCCCTGATACCTAAATATTCTGGTTGTTCCAGTTTTAGTTTATCTTGTAGTTGCGCTAAAGAAAACCGATCCCGCTGCCAATTTAGCCAAGAAATTGTCGTTTTTTGCCCATCAGTATCCAGATGTAAAGTAACATCATAGCGGAATTGGGTTAACTCATTGTCAGCCTGACCACGTTTCGGGGCAATTTCTACCCAAGAAATTCGCGGAAAACGTTGTTTAAGCGCGATAAAGAACTGAGGTGCAATTAACAATTCTTCTTCGGTAGCTACACTTTGATTCACCTGTTTTTGCCATTGTTCAAGGGTTTTATTAGCTTCGGCGCGAGCTAACTGTACCGCCGCATGGTAAGGCTCTAGTAAGGACAAACTACGGATATCACCTAAGAAAATCTTACCCCGATCTGCAATCGTCTTGACTGCTCCTGCGATAACTTGTAATAGATAATCGACACTAGGGAAATACTGAACAACAGAGTTAATTACTACTCGATCGAAAGTAGCTTGGGGAATGCCGGTAAAATCATCGGCTGTTCGGTGTAATAATTTTACTTTGCCCTCTAAACCCTCAATTGTGCTACATAACTGTTCTAGGTTATTAATAGTAGCAGCGGAATAATCTGCTCCCCAATATTCCTGACAATGTTTCGCCACACGGAATAGCAATAATCCACTTCCGCAACCAATTTCTAACACTCGTTGCGGTGGTTGATTTCCTAAAATTCGGCTCACTGTCTGATCAACCCATTCCTGCATTTCTGCTGCGGGAATAGCTTGTCCCGTATAACTACTATTCCAACCACTAATATTAAAAGTGGGGTCTTCAATTTGAGGTTGGGGTTTACTGTAGGATTCTTCGTAAATCTTTTGCCAATCACTAACATATTCACTCTGCCATTGAGCAAGCTGTTCAGGCAATACTTGACCCTTGAGAGCCGGAACTAAGTAGGCTACCAAATTAGTATTAAACTGGTCATGATCATGATCACTTGCCTGATCAGCGCGAGCTATCACAACCGCTTCTTGTACTAAGGGATGTTGGCTCAAAACTGCTTCAATTTCCCCTAATTCGAGGCGGAAACCCCGCACTTTAACTTGGTTGTCAATCCGTCCCAGATATTCAATCTGACCATCGGGTAAATAACGGGCTAAATCTCCCGTTTTGTATAATTTTGACGGCTGCTCTCCCCCCTTATCAAGGGGGGTTAGGGGGGGATCAAGGGAGACAAACGGGTTAGAGATAAACTTCTCGGCGGTCAATTCTGGGCGATTCAGATAACCTCTGGCTACCCCTGCTCCTCCGATATGTAATTCCCCCGGTACACCGATAGGAACCGGTTGTAAATGCGAGTCTAAAATATAAACCTGCACATGAGGAATTGGCCGACCAATAGTTATTTTTGTGTCAAAAGGCGTACATTTAGCTACCGTTGCACAAACACTTCCTTCGGTGGGTCCATAACCATTAAAGAAATTTCGTCCCTGGGACCATTTTTTCACCAATTCAGGAGAACAAGCTTCCCCGGCGACAATAATAGTTTGCAGAGAGGAAAGATTTTCCCACGGTAGTACCGCTAAAGCTGATGGCGGTAGAGTAATATGAGTAATCTTATTCTCCCGTAATTGCTTGATTAAGGGTAAACCGGGCATTAAATTTTCTTTACTTGCCAAATAAAGTCTCGCTCCCGCTCCCAAAGCCATGAGAACTTCTGAAATACAGGCATCAAAACTAAAAGAAGCAAATTGAAGCACTCGACTCTGAGAAGACACAGCAAAAGTCTGAATTTGCGCCAAAGCTAAGTTACATAACCCTTGATGTTCAACCATCACCCCTTTAGGTTTACCCGTAGAACCAGAAGTATAAATCACATTAGCTAAATTAGAAGCTGTTACCTTCCCCGTCAAATTATCCCGGTTCATTGGTTTAATTTCTTGCCAAGTTTCAGCTAAAAAGATGGTTTTGCCTCGATGATTTGGGAGTTTATCAATCAGTAAACTTTGGGTTAGTAATAAGGGTACTTGACTATCCTCTAACATAAATTGTAAGCGTTCTTGAGGATATTCCGGGTCAAGGGGTAGATAGGCAGCACCGGCTTTAAGGATGCCTATTAATGCCACAATCATGTCTAAAGAGCGCTCTACACATAAACCGACTATTACCTCGGTTTCTACACCTAAAGAGCGTAAATAGTGAGCTAGTTGATTGGCCCGACTATTTAATTCTGCATACGTCAACTGTTGATTCTCAAAGACTACTGCTACTCCATCAGGGGTACGCGCTGCTTGTTCCTCAATTAATTGATGAATACACTTGTTATAGGAGTAATCAGCTTTTGTCTCATTCCAACCCTCTAATAGTTGATACTCTTCCTCTGGGTTTAATAAGGGTAGTGAAGCTAATGATTGACGGGGATTTTCCACAATTGCCGCCAACAAAGTCTTAAAATGAGTCATCATACGGACAATAGTTTCAGCATCAAATAAATCCCTGTTATAAGAGCAAAAACCGCCTAATCCTTCTGGTGCATCCCAGAGGTAAACTTCTAGGTCAACCCTAACTGAATCAAGTCCCGATGGTATATCCTCAATGTTTAGTCCGAGTAAATCCCAGGGAGAACTAGGAGCATTCTGAAGGGCAAAAACTATCTGTGTTAAAGGATTACGATCTAAATGGCGCTCAATTTGTAATTTTTCGACTAACATCTCGAAGGGTAAATCTTGATGGTCGTAAGCGTCTTGAGTAGTTTGTCTGACTTGCGCGAGAAAATCCTCAAAGTTCGGTTCTTGAGATAAATCAAATCTTAACAATAAACTATTGACAAAAAAGCCGATTAACCCTTCAATTTCGGTGCGGTTACGGTTAGCAATTGGTGAACCAATTACCACATCTGTTTGTTGACTATAACGAGATAGTAACACAGCAAAACCCGCTAGTAATGTCATAAAGAGAGTGCTACCGGACTCTTGACTGAGTTTTTTCAGTTGTTGCGTTAGTTGACTATCTAGTTGCAGTCGCTCCGTCCCTCCGCGAAAACTTTGGATTGCTGGCCGGGGACGGTCTGTGGGAAGTTGGTGTAGTAGGGGAACCCCGGTTAATTGTTGCTTCCAGTAGCTTAATTGACGGTCTAATACTTCATTAGTTAACCATTGACGCTGCCACAGGGCAAAGTCAGCATACTGTATTGATAAAGTAGGTAAATCTGCTTTTGTACCGGTGCAGAAACTTCGATAATAGACCGATAATTCATCGATTAAAACACCTATTGACCAACCATCCGCCGCAATATGATGAATAGCTAATAATAGTACATATTCCTCTGTCTTGACTTGCCATAATTTGACTCGTAATACTGACCCTGATTCGAGATCAAAGGGTTCGGATGCTGCTGCTAATAACAGGTTTTTTACCTGTTGCTCAGAATGACTGAGGTTTTGCAGATTGACAACTGGTAAGGTGAAAGTTACATTAGGATCGATCGCTTGTATTGGTTTGTTATCTTTGAGTTTAAACTGAGTCCGTAGGGGTTCATGGCGTTGAATAATTGCCTGGAAAGCTTTTTCTAAGGCTTTAACATTGAGATTTCCGCGCAAACGCATCGTTAAATCAATAGTATAAGCCCCACTTTCTCCTTCTAATTGATTCACAAACCAGAGACGTTCCTGGGCCCAGGATAGGGGAATATCATCCTCTCGATTAACGGGGACAATTGATGGTAGCTTTAACCCTAAACCTGTTTGCAGTTCTTTTAAAATTACCGCACTTAACTGAGCAATAGTTGGAGATTCAAACAGATAACGCAAGGGTAAAACAATCTCAAAGGTTTCCTGTAATCGAGAAATAACTTGAGTTGCCAACAGAGAATGTCCACCTAATTCAAAGAAATTATCCTCAATACTGACTCGTTTTAATTTCAGTACCTCACCCCAAATCTGCCCCATTTTTTCTTCAATGGGATTACGGGGAGCTATATATTCACCTTGGCCCTGTAAATCGGGTGCAGGTAAGGCGCGTCGGTCGATTTTGCCATTGGGAGTTAAGGGGAAAGTATCAAGAAGGACAAACGCAGTTGGGACCATATAGTCGGGTAATTTTGCTCGCAAAAATTGCCGTATTTCGTTAATTGTCAGGTTGATTTCGGGTTGCGGTACAACGTAAGCAACTAAGCGTTTATCCCCTAGATTATCTTCACGAACAATCACACAAGAAGACTGTACCGCCTCATTTTGGTTGAGTAAGGCCTCAATTTCTCCTAATTCAATACGGAAGCCGCGAAGTTTTACTTGATTGTCAATCCGTCCTAAATATTCGATATTACCATCGGGTAAATAACGGGCTAAGTCTCCCGTTTTATATAATTTTGACGGCTCATTTCCCCCCTTATTAAGGGGGGTTGGGGGGATCACTTCATCCTTCTCAAAAGGATTAGGAATAAATTTTTCTTGGGTTAATTCGGGACGATTGAGATAACCCCGCGCTAATCCCATACCACCAATATGTAATTCTCCCGGAACACCAATCGGGACAGGTTGTAAATGGGAGTCTAAGATATAAACTTGGGTGTTAGTAATGGGACGACCAATAGTGATTTTTTCCGTCGCATCTGTCCATTTTTCTACCGTGGCACAAACGCTGGTTTCTGTCGGTCCATAAGCATTAAAGAAATTTCTCCCTCTAGCCCATTGTTTGATCAATTCTTCTGAACAAGCTTCTCCCCCTACAATAATAGTTTGTAACTCTGGTATTTCTTCTAGGGGCAAAGCCGCTAAGGCTGAGGGGGGTAAAGTAATATGAGTAATACCATAATCTTTTAATCGCCCCATTAATGGCAACCCAGGCATTAAAGCGTCTTTGGTGTCTAAATAAAGGGTTGCACCTGCTCCTATTGCCATGATAATTTCCCAGATAGAAGCATCAAAATTGAGGGAAGCAAACTGGAGAATGCGAGAGTTTGACTGTAAGTTAAACGTTTTAATTTGCGCTTGAGCTAGGTTAAATAGTCCCCGATGTTCCACCATTACCCCTTTAGGTTTTCCTGTAGAACCAGAGGTATAAATGAGATTAGCTAAATTATTGGCTGTTACTACTCCTGTTAGGTTATCTTGGCTGTTTTGGTTAATTTCTTCTGTGAATCTGTCTAACAAGATTAGCCGCGCTTGATGTTCGGGTAATTTATCGATTAATCCCTCTTGAGTTAGCAATAATGACAGTTGAGCATCAGCGATGGCAAATTGTAGCCGTTCACTGGGATAATCTGGGTCGAGAGGTAGATATGCACCACCCGCTTTTAATATCCCCAATAATCCCACAATCATCTCTAAGGAACGCTCTAGACAAATCCCCACTAATTCCTCTGGTTTTACTCCTAATTTCCGCAAGTAATGGGCTAATTGATTAGCTCGATTATTTAACTCATTGTAGGTTAATTGTTGCTGGGAACAGACCACCGCTATCGCGTCGGGTGTGCGTTTTACCTGTTCCTCAAATAACTGATGAATACACTTATACTCAGGATAGTCAACTTGAGTATTGTTCCACTCAATTAATAACTGATTAGTCTCACTTTCTGTCAGTAAGGGTAATTGGGAAATCCGCGCTTGAGGATTAGCCGCAATTCCCCCTAATAAGTTGAGAAAATGCCCTGATAATCGCTCAATAGTGCTACTCTCAAACAAATCAGTATTATATTCCCAGACACCTTTTAAGCCATCATCGGTGTTAACCATAGCTAAGGTTAAATCAAACTTAGCTGTGGTATTTTCCGGTGGCAAATCTGTCACCGTTAATCCCGTCATTGCAATCTCAGACTTGGGTGTATTTTGCAGGACAAAAGCGACTTGAAATAGGGGAGTATGGCTCAAATCCCGTTCCGGTTGCAACGCTTCGACTAACATTTCAAAGGGTAAGTCTTGATGCGCGTAAGCATCCATTGTCACTTCCCGAACACGGGTTAATAACTGACTAAAACTCGGATTATCTGATAAATCCGTCCGCATCACTAAAGTATTAACAAAGAAGCCGATTAAACCCTCAATTTCACCGCGATTACGGTTAGCAATGGGAGTTCCTACTAAAATATCACTTGACCCTGTATAACGATACAGTAAAGCATCAAAAGCAGCCAACAGCGTCATAAATAATGTCACCCCTTGTTGGCGACTCAATTCGGTCAAAGCTTGGCTAAGTTTGGGGGAAAGGGAAAATTCTTGCTGAGTACCGACAAAGCTTTGCACCGCAGGTCGAGGGTGGTCTGTGGGAAGAGATAATAAAGGGGGTGCAGCTGTTAGTTGATTTTGCCAGTAATTTAATTGAGTTTGCAGGACATCCCCTTGTAACCATTGTTTTTGCCAAACTGCAAAATCTGCATACTGAATCGGTAAGGGAGCTAAATTTGCGGGTTGATTCTGCACATAAGCATTATATAAGCTGGTCAATTCGTGAATAAATACTTCGATTGACCAACCATCACTAATAATGTGGTGCATACACACTAATAAGAGATGTTCCGTCTCAGATAGCACCACTAAAGTGATTCTGATTAAAGATTCTTTGGCTAAATCAAAGGGTTGAGTGGCTTGTTTTTGCTTTAATTGCTGTGTTTTTTCTGCTTGCTCCTGGATGGGTAAATCTTGTAAATCAACGACCGATATTGTCTCCCTTGTTGTTTGAATAATCTGAGTCGGTTGTCCATCAATCGTGACAAAATTAGTCCGTAATACTTTATGGCGATCACAAATTTCTCGTAAACTTTGTTCTAAGGCCTTTTGATTGAGGTTGCCTCGGAAATGCAACACCATCGGTATATTGTATAAAGCGCTATTTGGTTGCAATTGATCTAAAAACCATAAACGCTGTTGAGCAAAAGATAGAGGTAGTTCTGTATCCTTAGTTCTCGGTAAAATGGGGGGTACTGTTAGAGTGAGATTTTGCTGCTGTAATTGTCCAATAAGATGCGCTAATTCGGCTACCGTAGCTGCTGCAAATAAACTCCGCAAAGGTAGTTCTATTTTAAATAAACTCCGAACCCGGGAGACTAATTGAGTTGCGAGGAGAGAATGGCCGCCAATTTCAAAGAAATTATCATAAATTCCCACTTGCTCTATTTTGAGTATTTCTGTCCAAATTTGCACCAACATCTCTTCAATTCCATTGCGTGGTGCTACATATTGATCCCTGCGATTTCCTATTTTATCTGGTGCGGGCAAAGCGCGACGATCTACTTTACGATTAGTAGTAAGGGGTAAAGATTCCAGAAAAACAAAAGCTTGAGGAACCATATACAAAGGCAATTTACTGGACAGAAACTGACGCAGTTCACTAATCATCGGTATCCGTTCGTAATGAGCTACTATGTAGGCGACTAAATATTTATCCCCCGGAGTATCTTCCCGAATAATCACACAAGATGTTTGTACATCAATATTTTGGTTAAGTACCGCTTCAATTTCTCCTAACTCAATACGGAATCCGCGAATTTTAACTTGATTGTCAATCCGGCCAAAACATTCAATATTACCATCGGGTAAATAACGCGCTAAATCTCCCGTTTTATACAACCGATTGAAAGCTGCATTAGCAAAGGGATTGTCAATAAATTTTTCAGCAGTCAATTCGGGCCGATTCAGATAACCCCGCGCTAAACGAACACCGCATAAATGCAATTCTCCCTTAACTCCAATGGGTACAGGTTGCAGATTTTGATCTAGTATGTATGCTTTTGTGTTAGCAATGGGACGACCAATCAGCACCGAATTGATTTTTTCTGACTGATAATCTAGCAAGTCATGAACTATGGCGGTTACAGACGCTTCTGTGGGGCCATAGACGTTGATACATTGAACCCGTTTTCCGACCATTTGTCGCCAAATATTGACGGTTTCTGGTAACACTGCATCCCCTCCCACGGCGACAACCCGCAGACTGGATGGTACAGTAGCTAATGATTGGGAAACGGCGATTGCCCATTCATGCCAATAGGCAGGGGTAATATTTAAAACGGTGAGGCTTTCTTGTTCAATAAAATCGGCAAAATCAGTCAAAGTTGGGAACATTTGCCCTGGTCTTAAGACCACTGTGCCACCTTTTAACCAAGTGGGAAAAATTTCTTCGGCGGCGACATCAAAGCCAAAGGAAGCAAACTGTAAAACGCGATCAGATTCTGTTAAACCGAATACTTCACTAATGCCCCAACTATGATTAACTAAGGCCGCGTGGGTTAACATCACTCCTTTAGGTTTACCGGTTGAACCAGATGTATATAATAGGCATAGTAGATTTTCTGGTGCTACTTCACTGAAGGGATTTTCTGGACTTTGAACTGTCAAAATCTCGGCTAATTTATCTAAGACAATTATCCCCACATCTTCTACTGGCAAAGAATCGAGTAAACTTTCTTGAGTTAGCAGTAGAGAAATTTGGGCATCTTCTGCCATATAAGTCAACCGTTGCTGAGGATAATCTGGATCTAAAGTTATATAGGCTCCCCCAGCTTTGAGAACTGCTAATAATCCGACAATAACTAACAGCGACCGCTCTAGATAAATACCAACTAAAACTTCTGAATTTACTCCCAAAGATTGTAAATAATGGGCTAATTGATTCGCCTGGATATTTAATTCTTGATAGGTTAATTCTTGACCCTCAAAGACTACTGCTACTGCAGCTGGTGTTCGTGCTGCTTGTTCTTCAAATAAATGATGAATACAATGATGGAAAGGATATTCTTTTTCGGTGGCATTCCAGTCTTTTAATAATTCTTTTGCCTCGACTTCGGTTAATAATGGTAGTTGGAAAATTGGCTGCTGCGGGTTAACAACCAATGCTTCTAGCAAGGTGATAAAATTTCCTGTTAATCGCTCAATGGTACTGCGATCAAATAAATCGGTATTATATTCCCATACGCCTTTTAATTCTGCACCGGTATTCTCCATACCCAGGGTTAGATCAAATTTGGCGGTGTCATTTTCTGTGGTAAGGGGAGTGGCGGTTAATCCTGTTAGTTCTAAGGGAGACGGGGGACTATTTTGCAGCAGAAAATCCACTTGAAATAAAGGTGCGTGACTTAAATCTCGTTCAGGTTGTAGGACTTCTACTAACATTTCAAAGGGCAAATCCTGATGAGCATAGGCATCCATTGCCATCTCCCGTACTCGACCCAATAACTGATTAAAATTGGGCTTACCTGACAAGTCAATTCGCAGAACCAAAGTATTGACAAAAAAGCCGATTAAACCTTCAATTTCCCTGCGATTACGGTTAGCAATGGGACTACCAATTAAGATGTCTTCCTGTTCTGTATAACGGTAAAGTAAGACAGCATAAGCGGTTAACAGGGTCATAAATAAGGTGACACCCTGTTCCTGGGTTAATTGGGTCAGTTTTTCGGTTAATTCCCAAGAAAGGCTAAAGGGTAAATGTCCCCCAGCAAAACTTTGTTGATTGGGTCGAGGTCTATCTGTTGGTAAAGATAGGAGGGCCGGTGCGCCGGCTAACTGTTTTTGCCAGTAGTCTAGTTGCTGTTGCAATACCTCTCCCTGCAGCCATTGTCTTTGCCAAAGGGTAAAATCTCCATACTGGATAGATAGGGGATTTAGGGGCGAAGATAAACCCTGAATATAGGCATTATAGAGGGCGGTTAGTTCCTGAAGAAATACCCCCATTGACCAGCCATCACTGACAATGTGGTGCATACAGACTAATAAGAGGTGTTCCGTTTCAGATAACACCACTAAAGTGGTTCTGATTAAGGGTTCACCAGCTAAATCAAAGGGTTGAACCGCTTGATTTTGTGCTAACTCTTGGGAGGCAATTACTTTTTCACTACCAGATAAATGCTGTAAATCCACAACCGTAACTGTCCAGGTTCGTGCTTGTATAACCTGGGTAGGGATACCATCAACGGTAATAAAGTTGGTGCGTAAAGATTCATGGCGATCGCAAATTTCTTCTAAACTCTGAATTAAGATTTCTGAGTTCAGGTTTCCCTCTAAACGCAAGGCTAGGGGGATATTATAAAAAGAACTATTCGACTCAAATTCAGCCAAAAACCAAAGACGAGTCTGGGCAAAAGATAAGGGTAATTCTGCTGTTTTGTCCCTGGGTAAAATCGGCAGTTCAGTGAGTTGTTCTCGTTCCGAAATCCGTTTTATTTCCTGTGCTAATTCGGCGATTGTCGGTGCAACAAATAACTCCCGTAAGGGCATTTCTACCTGAAAAGCCTCACGGATGCGCGAAATTAGTTGAGTTGCTAATAATGAATGTCCACCCAACTCAAAGAAGTTGTCGTGAATCCCCACCTGTGCAACTTTTAATACTTTTGCCCAAATCGAGGATAATATCTCCTCAATGGGGTTACGCGGCGCAATATACTGCTCTTGGCTTTGGAATTCGGGAGCCGGTAAAGCACGGTAATTAGTCTTACCATTAGGCGTTAAGGGTAGGGATTCCAAAATGACAAAGGCACTGGGAATCATATACTCTGGTAACTTGGCTTTCAGGAATTGCCGCAGTTCAGTAACATTAAGCGAATTTTTCTCTTTTGGGGCGGAAATAATCTCTACTTGGGGAATAATATAGGCGACTAAACGTTTCTGATTTATCTCATCTTCTTGGGCAATAACAACAGCCGTTTTTACTGCATTGTGCTGATTAAGAACGGTTTCAATTTCTCCCAATTCAATGCGGAAACCCCTAATTTTTACTTGATTGTCAATCCGTCCTAAATACTCAATATTACCGTCGGGTAAATACCGACATAAATCTCCCGTTTTATATAATTTTGACGGCTCATTGCCCCCCTTATTAAGGGGGGTTGGGGGGATCACTTCATCCTTCTCAAAAGGATTAGGGATAAATTTCTCTTGAGTTAATTCTGGACGATTAAAATAACCCCGCGCTAATCCCATACCACCAATATGTAATTCTCCAGCTACCCCCACAGGAACAGGTTGTAAGAAAGCATCGAGAATATAAACCTGAGTATTACTGATGGGTCGCCCAATGGGAATATTGGTTATAGTTGGTGAAGTAAATTCGGAGAAAGTCGCCGCAATGGTTGCTTCTGTTGGTCCGTAACCATTGAATAGTCGAGGAAGAGGGGAATATTGGCCTGTAACTGTTTGCCATTGCTGTACTTTTGCCTGTTGAATGGCTTCCCCACCAATGACAATTAGTTTAATCTTTGAGAGAATTGGCAGGGTATCAGGGGTTAATTCAGAGGCTAATTGATGCCAATAGGCAGTAGGAAAACTTAAAACCGTTAATTGCCATTTTTGACAACATTGCCAAAAATACTCACTAGAGCGCAACATCTCTTCTGTTCGCAATACCAAGGTCGCACCCGATAACAAACTAACAAAGATTTCTTCAACAGAAGCATCAAAGCAGATAGAGGAAAATTGCAGAATTTGATCCTCTGAGGTAATACCATACTCTCGAATAGTAGTTAGGATATAGTTGACTACTGAACGATGTTCAATCATTACCCCTTTGGGTTGACCTGTGGAGCCGGAGGTGTAGATAATATAGGCTAAATTGTGCTGCTCAACTGCTACCAAAGGGTTAACTGTACTCTGTTTGGCGATTATTGACCAGTCTTGATCTAAACAGATAGTTGTTCCTTGAAATTGGGTAAGTTGCTCAACAAATTTAGATTGCGTCAATAAAATACTAAGTTGAGTATCTTCAAGAAGATAGGTAATTCGCTCTTGGGGATAATCAATATCTAAAGGAACGTAAGCTCCCCCAGCTTTAAGTATTCCCAGGATTCCTATTATCATCTCTAGGGAACGTTCAACAAAAATCCCGACTAAGCTATCGGATTTTACTCCCAAAGATTGTAGGTAATGGGCTAACTGATTAGCCTTACAGTTTAACTCCTCGTAGGTTAAAAATTCATCTTCTAATTTAACTGCGATCGCCTGTGGATTCTGTTTTACTTGTTGTTCAAACAACTGATGCAGACACAAATCATTTTTGTAGTCAATTTTAGTCTGATTCCAATCAAATAATAACTGATTACTCTCACTTTTTGTTAGTAAAGGTAATTGACAAATTACTTGTTCTGGATTAGCAATAATCCCAGTTAATAGGTTAACAAAATGCCCTGATAGTCGCTCAATTGTGCTTTTATCAAACAGATCTGTATTATATTCCCAAATCGCAGTTAATCCGGCTTCTTTTACCTGTATAGATAAACTTAAATCAAACTTAGCCGTCTTAAATTCCAAAGGTTGACGAGTGGCTTTTATTCCTTCTAAATCTATGCTATCTACAATTTCATTATCTAACCCAAACATCACCTGAAATAAAGGAGTATAACTCATATTCCTTTCAGGTTGTAGAGCCTCTACTAACATCTCAAAAGGTAAATCTTGATGGTCGTAAGCATCCGTTGCTGTTTCTCGTACCTGTTTTAATAACTCGCTAAAACTGGGATTTCTGGCTAAATCTGTTCTTAAGACTAAGGTATTGACAAAAAAGCCGATTAACCCAGCTAATTCACTACGAGTACGGTTAGCGATGGGAGTACCGACTAAAATGTCTGTTTGTCCTGTGTAACGATAGAGTAGAGTCTGAAATGCGGTCAGGAGGGTCATAAATAAGGTGACACCTTTTTCCCGACTCAGCTTATTTAACCCTTGACTAAGTTCTGGAGAAAGGATACATTTTATCCGATCTCCCTGAAAACTTTGTTGTAGAGGACGGGGATAATCCGTAGGTAGATGTAATAAAGCGGGTGCTGCTGCTAACTGTTTTTGCCAGTAATTTAACTGATTTTGTCGGATTTCTCCCTGTAAATATTCCCTTTGCCAAATTGCAAAATCTGCGTACTGGATTGGTAACTCTTGTAAAAGAGGTTCTAAACCTTTAGTATAGGCATTATAAAGGGTTGTCAATTCCTGTATAAATACCCCCATTGACCAACCATCAGAGACAATATGGTGCAGACAAATTAGCAAGAAATGTTCTGTGTCTGATAATTGCAGTAGGGTGGCTCTAATTAGGGAGTCATTGGCTAAATCAAAAGGTTGATGGCTGTGAATTTCTAGCCATTTTTTTATTTCCTGCTCTTCTCGATATTTTGGGCTGTCTTTCCCATTGACAAGCGTTAATTGCCAATTACTTTCCGGTTTGATTATTTGTACAGGATTTCCCTCAATAGTGGCGAAATTTGTGCGGAGGGACTCATGGCGCTGAATAATTTCTTGTAGGCTTTTTTCGAGGACATCTACCTGGAGATTTCCTGCTAAATGCAAGGCCAGGGAAATATTATAAAAGGGACTGTTTGGTTCTAATTGATCTAAGAACCATAAACGCTGTTGGGCATAAGATAGGGGTAATTCTTCAAAATTCATTTTCTTTTTCTTGGTAAAATTGCTGGAACGATGGTATCGGATTTTTCCTGTTTTAACTGTTCAATCCCTTGGGCTAATTCTGCTAGTGTGGCCGAGTTGAATAACTGACGTAGGGGAAGTTCAACTTTCAAGCGATCGCGTATCTGTGCTACTAATTTAGTGGCTAGTAGGGAATGTCCTCCCAGTTCAAAGAAGTTATCATTTATACCCACTTTCTCGACTTTTAGCACTTCTGACCAAACAGTTACTAATATATCCTCAATTGGGGTACGCGGAGCAACATATTTGTCTGATGGTTCACTACTAGATTCTGGTGGGGGTAAAGCTCGACGATCTATTTTTCCATTAGCAGTAAGGGGTAAGGCATCTAAAATAACGAAAGCATTAGGTATCATGTAACTGGGTAATTTAGCTTTCAGAAATTGCCGTATTTCGTTAATGGTAATCGTTTTTTCCGATTGTGGCACAATGTAGGCCACAAGACGCTTATCTCCTGTTGTATCATCCCTCACTATTACTACTGTTTCCCAAATCTGGGGATGAGATGCTAATAATGCTTCGATTTCCCCCAACTCAATCCGAAAACCCCGAATCTTAACTTGATTGTCAATGCGTCCTAAATATTCTAATTCTCCCTTAGGTAAATAACGGGCTAAATCTCCCGTTTTATATAATTTTGACGGCTCATTGCCCCCCTTATTAAGGGGGGTTGGGGGGATCACTTCATCCTTCTCAAAAGGACTAGAAATAAACCTTTCTTTGGTCAATTCAGGACGATTGAGATAACCTTTTGTTACTCCTGCACCCCCCACATACATCTCACCGGGTACACCAACCGGTACAAGTTGTAAATGTTGGTCTAGTAAATATACTTGTAAGTCGGGAATGGGACGACCAATCACACTAGCTGTACTATCCAAGTCGGTCATACTTAATGGTCGATAGGTGACATGAACGGTAGTTTCCGTAATTCCGTACATATTAACTAATTGGGGGCATTGGTCGCCATGGCGCTGAAACCAAGGTTGTAAACTGTTAATTTCTAAAGCTTCTCCTCCAAAAATAACTAAACGTAAGCTTAAATCGTTATCTGTTGTCGATGAACGATCCCCCCTTGATAAGGGAAAACTTCCTTTTAAGGATTCTTCAGCTTGAATTAACTGACGGAAAGCGGTAGGAGTTTGATTAAGAATTGTTACTTTTTCTTGACATAATAGCTGATAAAATGCTTCGGGGGAACGAGTTATTAAGTAGGGGACAACTACCAAGCGTCCACCATATAACAAAGCTCCCCACATTTCCCACACCGAAAAGTCAAAAGCGTAGGAATGAAATAGACTCCAGACATCTTGACTATTAAAATTATACCAAGCATCTGTAGCGGCAAATAATCGCACGACATTGGAGTGATTGACTAACACCCCTTTCGGTTTACCTGTGGAACCGGAAGTGTAGATAACATAAGCTAAGTTATCTGGAGTGACGGTGTTTTCTGGATTTGAATGGCTGTTTTCAGCAATTTTTTCCCAGTCGCTATCTAAATAAATAATCTGCGCTTGATGTTGAGGTAGAGTTTCTCCTAGCTTTTGTTGCGTTAACAGCACTGATAATTGAGCATCTTCTAACATGAAGCTTAACCGTTCAATCGGATATTCAGGGTCAAGAGGAACATAAGCACCACCCGCTTTTAATATCCCCAATAACCCCACAATCATCTCTAAAGAACGCTCAAGACAAATCCCCACTAATTGATCAGGTTTTACTCCCAAAGACTGTAAATAATGCGCTAAATGATTAGCTCGATTATTTAATTCATTGTAGGTTAATTGTTGATCTGAATATACAACTGCTACCGCTTCGGGTGTGCGTTTTACCTGCTCTTCAAATAACTGGTGAAGACACTTAGTAACTGGGTAATCAACCTGCGGATTATGACCGTCTATTAATAATTGATTTTTCTCAAATTCTGTCAGCAGAGGTAATTGAGAAACTCGCGCCTCTGGATTGGCGACCATTCCCTCCAGTAAGGTTTGAAAATGCCCCAATAGGCGAGTAATTGTCCCATCATCAAATCGGTTAGTATCATAGCTAATTCGCACCTGTAATTGCTCCCCAGGGAGCGCAATTAATGTTAGAGGATAATTAGTTTGTTGAGAAACCTGAATATTTTCTAGATAAAAACTATCATTACCTAAGACCGCAGTAGCGTCAACTGGATAATTTTCAAAAACAACTATACTGTCAAATAAAGATGCACTTCTAGGGATTTCACTCCAAGTTTGAATCTCTGCTAATGAACTATATGAGTATTGATTAGACTCAACTAACTGAGCTTGTAAATCTTTCAATAAAGTCAGTGCTGAGGTGTCCGGTTTAAGTTGGATTCGCATGGGCAAGGTATTAATAAATAATCCCACCATTGCTTCAATACCAGCAATAGATGTCTCACGACCAGATACAGTCGCACCAAATACTATGTCTGTTTCTTGGCTATAGCGAGATAGCAATAATCCCCAAGTTGCTTGCACTAAATTATTCAGTGTCAAGCGATTTTTCCTAACAAAAGACTGGCAGGCGGCTGTGGTTGAAGCGGGGAACTGAATTTGCTGTTTTTTATAGACGTTGCTATTTTTAGAATTTGATGATCTTTCTATGACCAAAGGAGTAGGAGCAGTAAAACCTTGCAGTTTTTGTTGCCAAAATTCTTCGGCTGGTTTTTGTTCCTGTTGCTGTAGCCAAGCAATATATTGGCGATAGCTGACAACAGGTTGATCAGTGCTAATCTGATTTTGAGAAATTTCTTGATAAATCTTTAAAAAATCTTTAATCACTAAAGATAAAGACCAACCATCAAGTAATAAATGATGACTACTCCAAACAAATTGATAGGTATTTTTATCCAACTTGATCAGATTTAGGCGCATTAATGGAGCTTCAGACAATTCTAGGGATTTTTGCTGATCACTCTCCAAAAAAACTGCTAATTCCTGTTCTTGCTGTTGTGCGGTTAAATGTTGCCAATCATAAGTAGCGACTCTCACAGTTACTTGTCGATACACTACTTGTACAGGTTGGCTCAATGATTCCCAAATAAAAGCTGTACGGAAAACGACATACTTTTCTACTAATCTTTGCCAAGCTTGCTCAAATATTGTTGCATCGACATTGCCCTTTAAATTACAACTGAATTGGACGAAATATACATCTGAATCTGGCTCATACAAGCTATGAAACAACATCCCCTGTTGCATCGGCGATAGGGGATAAATATCGGCTACATTTTGTCTATTTGTGCTATTCATCTGGGAGTTCATCGTTACAGTTGAGCTAATATTTGTTCTAGTTCTATTTGGTCGATTTCTAATAAGGGGAAATCTTGGGCGGTGTAATCTCCAGTATCCGCTTCAGACGGCGGAGGATTCACTATTTCTGCTTCTATTTGTGACTCGGTGACTCTTGTTGCTACTGTGGCTAATTCGGCGATATTTTGATGGGTAAATAATTGTTTGGGGGTTAACTCTAATCCTGCTTTTCTCGCTCTAGTAATGATTTGAATAGTCAGGATGGAATCGCCCCCCAGTTCAAAGAAGTTATCATAGATACCTACTGGCTCTACTCGCAAAACTTGTGACCAGATTGTGGCTAATATTTCTTCTTCTAGGTTACGAGGAGCAACAAAATTCAATTCTATCTCCCCACGCAAGTTGGGTTCAGGTAAAGCACGATGGTGTAATTTGCCATTGGGGGTTAAAGGTAAGGTTTCTAAGGTAACAAAAGCAGTAGGAATCATGTAATCTGGGAGCCTAGCTTTGAGAAATTGCCGCAGTTCATTTGTGCTTGGGGTGACATTTTTGGGCGGCACGATGTAAGCAACTAGGCGTTTTATTCCTGGACTATCTTCACGAGCGATGACACAAGTTGTTCCTACATAATTATGCTGACTCAGAACCGCTTCAATTTCTCCTAATTCAATGCGGAATCCTCTAATTTTAACCTGGTTATCAATACGTCCTAAGTATTCGATATTGCCATCCGGTAAATAACGAGCTAAATCTCCTGTTTTATATAATCTGCTTTCTGTTGTCTGATGGAAGGGATGAGAGATAAATTTTTCATTGGTTAACTCTGGACGATTTAGATAACCTCGTGCTAAAGATGCACCGGCAATATACAGTTCTCCTTGTACACCAATTGGGACTGGTTGAAGATTTTGGTCCAGGAGATAAATTTGTGTGTTCGCTAAGGGACGACCAAGAGGAACATTTTGTGTAGAGGAATCTCTCTGAGATGGCGATATTGATTGAGAGTCCACAGCAAAGGTCAGCACACCAACAGTGGCTTCTGTCGGGCCGTAATGGTTGAATATTTGGCACTGGGGGGCATGAATTAGCACTTTCTCTGCTAAATTCCAAGTGGTAGTTTCACCCCCTAAAATTAATTTTTGCCAGGGTAATCTTGTTTCCGGTTGAGCAGCAGATAATAAAGCCGCCAAGTGAGAAGGAACGATTTTCAGATAATCAAAGGGATGTTGTTGGCAATATTCTAAAAAGGCATTTGAATCAGTTGTTCTAGCCTCTGATAATATGTGCAGACATCCACCATTAATTAAACTAGGAAAAATCACTGTATTTCCTAAATCAGCCGCAAATGTGGAGACTAAAGCAAACTGTCCCCCCGGTTTCGACAAGCATCTTTCCTGAATGCCATTGAGATAGTTGAGTAATTGCCTGTGTTCTATGGCGACACCTTTAGCTTTACCAGTTGAACCAGAAGTAAAAATTGTGTAAATTAAGTTTTTGGCAGTTGTTGTATTTTTTGGGTTCTCTTCTTCAAATTCAGCTATTTTCTGCCAGTCAGAGTCTAAATAAACGACAGGTATATCATGGTGAGTGAATCTCGCAGCTAGTGAGGATTGGGTTAATAGAACCTGTGCCTGACTTTCTCCTAGCATAAAATCTAGACGTTCTTGGGGATAAGCTGGCTCTAAAGGTAAATAACCTCCACCTGCTTTCAAAATACCTAGCAGTCCTACCATCATTTCTAGGGAACGCTCGACACAAATTCCCACCAACACATCTGGTCCCACCCCCAAATTTTGCAGGTAATGAGCTAACTGGTTCGCTCTGGCATTCAACTCCCGATAATTTAACTGCTGGTCTTCAAACACGACCGCTATATTATCAGGAGTTCCTTCCACCTGTTCCTCAAATAATTGATGAATACACTTATCTAATGGATAGTCAGCCTGAGTATTATTCCACTCAAAAAGTAACTGCTGCTGCTCAACTTCTGTGAGCATTAATAATTGGGAAATTGGCTGCTGTGGGTTCAGCACAATAGAGTTGAGCAGTCTGACAAAATGCTTGGCCATACGCTCAATGGTAGCGGCATCAAATAAGTCGGTGTTATATTGCCAACACGGCTCAATCACCCCTTTCGCTTCCCTTACCATTAAACTTAAATCCAAGTGTCCGCCTCGTTGTCCTAACAAGTATGGCTCCATTGGTAACACTGATTTTTGCCAATGCAAGGAATTATTTTTTGCTTCACACCAAGTTTGTGCTTGCCAAGCAAAACTCACTTGACATAAAGGCGAACGGCTGGTATCTCTTTGTGGCTGGAGTTTATCTGCTAACAGAGAAAATGGGTAATCTTGATGCTTTTGTGCTTGTCTAACTATTTTGCCAACTTGAGCCAGAAGTTCTGTAAATGTAGCATTCTCCTGAACAGAAACTCTTAAAACGGTCAGGTTGGAAAAGTAGCCAACAATCTCTTTAAATTCTTTAGCCGTCCGACCTCTCATTGGGCTGCCTATAAGAATATCTGTTTGATTAGTGTAGCGGTAAAGTTGCACGTAAAATGCTGTGAGCAGAATCCGATAAAGGCTGGTGTTAGAGGTTAAAGCTAGATACCTGAGTTTTTCGGTTAACTGTTCATCTAGCTTGACAATGTATGAGGCTCCTTGATAGGTCTTTACTGGGGGGCGGGGTTTGTCGGGAAGCAGATGCAAAATTGGCAATTCGCCAGCTAATTGTTTTTGCCAATATTGCCACTGTTTTTCTCCCCTGGAACCAGATAGCATTGCTGCTTGCCATTGGAGAAAATTTGCATAGGTTTTATTTTCATTCCAAGAATCTGGGGCTGTTTCTGTCTGCTGTTGACTAACTTGCTCCACTTCCCCGGGATATAAAGCTTGAAATTCACCCAGCAGTAAATCAAAAGACCACATATCACCAGCGATGTGGTGCATTGTGAGCAAGAGAATATGGTCTTCTGGTGAACAAGTAAATAAATTCACCCGCAAAACTGAATCTTTTTCTAAGTTAAAAGGGCGGTCAGCAATAGCATAGATTTTTTCTACTAATTGGTCTTCGCTCCAGTCGCTGGCATCTATTACCTCAACCTTAAAATTCTCTTGCTGGTTAACCTGCTGTACCGGTTTGCCTTCATAACTGGTATAGGTGGTTCTCAGAATTGGGTGCTTTTCAATAATTTTTTGCCAGACACGATTGACAACAGCAATCTCTAAATAAGCATGAATTTTTGCAGTAATAAATATATTATAAGCAACGCTCTCCGGAGCAATTTGGCAGATTAACCACATTGCTTCTTGTCCCGGTGAAAGTGGGTAAATTGTTTTCATATTTCTCCTCATGACTCTCCCGCATTTGTGATGATAAAAAAAGGTTATCTAGGTTAAGGCGTATGCTTTATGCCCCTACAGAAACCGAATTTGCCCCACTGTAGGGGCGCAAGGAAGCCGAGGACAAAATGTAACATATATCGAACATTTTTCACCATGATGTCGCGAGGTCTGTTATCGCTTTGAGGGAACAGGAAACGGGGAAGAAAATCGGCGCACCTCATTACTTTGAACCCTGTATCCTGAAATCCTATCATAGAAAAGAAAATTTGTCATGGTCAACAAAATTCGGTAATATGTGGTAGTCTGAGAAGCGCTCACTAGCTTTAGCTATCAAAACAATGGTTACTTGTAGTAAGATAACGAGGGTTAAAAAAGCAGTAGCAGGGGGGCTGAGAAAGCCATCGCTCTATGCTGACAGATAAAGCGACGGTAGTATGTCACCACAACTCAAACACAATAACCTTAAAATTGTCGGGGAGCTTTATATTTTCGCCAATTGCCTTCTACTCCGCCAATCCAGCCAAAATCTAAAATCATTCCAGCAAAATGTCCACAACTCAAATATAAATGCTATATGTCCGCCAAAGTCCCTCAAGATCGATCGACGACTAATATTATCTCCGATGTCAGCAAATTTTGGCACAGTGTCAAGCTGATCGCTGCTCCCTATTGGTATCCTACTGAATCGGGGGGAAGGACTTTTTCCGATGTGATTCAAGCTTGGGCAATGCTCCTCCTACTAATCGGGGTAATCCTAGCGGTTGTAGGCTTAAATGCCTTCAATAGCTTTGTTAGTAATTACTTAGTTGATGTCATCCTTGAAAAAAGTGATTTTGATAAATTTGTCAAAACTTTGGTAGTTTTCGCGGTTGGACTGCTCTTTGTCACCCTTTTAGTTGGCTTGCTTAAATTTCTCAGGAAAAGAATCGCCCTGGATTGGTATGCTTGGCTCAATGACTGGATTCTCAACAAATATTTGCATAATCGCGCCTATTACAGAATTAATTTTAAATCCGATATCGACAACCCAGATCAGCGTTTATCCCAGGAAATTGAGCCGATTACCAGTAAAGCTCTCAGTTTTTTTGCAGTTTCCCTAGAAAATGTCCTAGATATGATCACTTTTTTAGTGATTCTCTGGTCAATTTCTTCCTCTGTCGCCATTATTTTAGTCGTTTGGACAATTCTCGGTAACGTCATTGCTATCTATTTTAACCAAGCCTTAAATAAAATTACTCAAGAAGAATTAGAACTTAAGGCTAACTACAATTATGCTCTAACTCATATTCGTAATCATGCGGAGTCAATCGCTTTCTTTGAGGGAGAAAATCAGGAATTAAATATTATTCAGCGGCGATTTAATAAACTCTTAGACAGTGCTAAACGTAAAATTGATTGGGAGAGAGGCACAGAAATTTTTAGTCGGGGCTATCAGGCGGCAATTCAAGTATTTACTTTTGTCATTTTGGGTCCTTTGTATATCAATAGTGAGGGCATTAGTTTCGGACAGGTCGGGCAAGCCTGTTTAGCGGCTAATTTGTTTGCTACGGCGCTGGCGGAGTTAATTAGTGAATTTGGCACTTCGGCACAATTTAGCAGTTATGTTGAACGTTTATCAGAATTTTCCGAAGCCTTAGAAGAAGTCATTAAACAACCGGAAAATTTAAGCACGATTAAAACCATCGAAGAAACCCAATTTTCCTTTGAAGATGTCACCTTGCAAACCCCCGATTATGAACAGGTAATTGTCGAAAACCTCTCCCTTTCTGTTCAGCCAGGACAAGGTTTATTAATTGTCGGTCCGAGCGGTCGGGGTAAAAGTTCCTTGCTACGCGCAATTGCCGGTTTATGGAATGCTGGAACCGGCCGATTAGTGCGTCCCCCCCTAGAAGAAGTATTGTTTCTGCCCCAACGTCCCTATATAATATTAGGAACCTTGCGAGAACAGTTACTCTATCCCAATCGCAATCAAGAAACCAATGAGATAAGATTGAGGGAAGTTTTGCAAGAAGTCAATCTCCAAAATTTACTAAATCGAGTCAATAGCTTTGATACAGAAGAGCCTTGGGAAAACATTTTGTCCTTGGGAGAACAACAACGTTTGGCTTTTGCTAGGGTATTAATTACCCGTCCCAGTTTTACTATCCTAGATGAAGCCACAAGTGCTTTGGACTTAAACAATGAGGAAAATTTATATCGGCAATTGCAGAAAACTCACACAACTTTTATTAGTGTCGGACATCGGGAAAGTCTCTTTAACTATCATCAATGGGTTTTAGAACTCTCTAGTAATTCCCATTGGCAACTGCTTACAGTGGAGGAATATCGCCGACAAAAAGCAAAAGAAATTATTAATATTTCTGTCGATAATTCTCAAGCTAGGCTCGAAGATTTACCGAATCAGGAAACCGAGGTCAATCCTAAAATCAATTCTGCCAAGGAACCCCCCCCCGAATCGCCAACGACAACAATCTTAACAGAACCCCTAGAAGGACTTTCCCATGCACAAATGAAGGAATTAAGCGACTATTCCCTCAGTAGCATTAGAAGCAAAGCCAGTCAGGGAAAATCAATTACGGGGAAAGATGGACTGACCTATCGCTATGACAAAGACCCTAAAATCTTAAAATGGCTAAGAGTTTAGCCGATGAGAGACGGGTCAAAAAACAACGTTAAACCATTACACCAACTTAGCTACCCAAAAAATGAATCAAACCCTGGTTAATCAACAACAGTTGTTCCAAGAAATCGTCCAAGATATCGAGCAAAATAAAATTGCAATCGCGGCGAAAAAACTGCGTCAACAGGAAGCAGATAGCTGTGAAATTCCGGCTCAGTGGCTCTGGAAAACAGCAGCAGCTTTGGAAACCAACGACTGGAGCATTTTATCAGAAGATTTCATTAATCTGAATTTTATCGGTAAAAATGGTTATTTTCTGATGATTGCTCCCTATCGCATCAATCGTCAGGGAGAACGACAACTCACTTTGAGTGCAATTTACGGAAAAATTCACCAAAATAGTCAACCTTCTATTGAACAACTAGAAAGCTTGACTCGTGAAAAATTCGGTAGTCTAGGACAACCGATTCCTAGAAATTTATCCTTTACTGAAATTGCTAGTTGTGGCATGGTTAAAGGTGAAAAAGGGGAGGCTTTTATCGTTCCCCATAGGTGGACTTTTCCCAATAGTGTTCAGGGGCCAGCTTTAAATAATGCCAGTGAGCAAAAACGACGCTTTTCCGGTTCTAGCTACGAATGTATCCGAAAAATTTTTGAGCCAGAAACAGCCGATTTGCTATTAGGACCCCTGGAGGATCAAATTAATGGTGAACGCTATCGTCATCTCGATACCCAATTCCATGAAGCGGGTCATGCTAGTGGGTTAGGATTTGACTTAAAACTCAAAAATAAACTGTTTCAAAACTATACCTATGCCGGAGTCGAGGAGTGGCGCTCAGATAGTTTAGGCTTTGAATTTGCCGACTGTGCTTTACCTGCCGAAGAAGCGGGAAAATTAGTCGCTGTTAATTTCTGCATTCGCTTTGGTTTAGATGCTCACCGTTTAGGGGGTTTAGAAAAAGATGTGGATGTCCACGCTAGTTTGATCAGTTTGGAATATCTCTTGCAAAATGATGCCATTTATCTCACAAAAAATGGTCAATTGTCTCTGCGTAATGTCAGTTATCCAGGCTTACTAAAAGCGGTGGAAATGCACCGAACAAAAGCCTTATCTCTAACGCGAAGGGAGTTGAATCTAAATAGTCCAACAGGTCTTTTTGCTCTGTATAAAGTGGAGATTCATCCCGCAACCCAATTAATTTTTCAGGGACTAATTGTAGAGCGCTGCCGAGGAATTTGGTTAGAGTTACAATAAGTACCTAGGGTTTGCTGTTAACCGGCTCGGGGAGGGATGTCAGTCAGCCATGTGCATCCCTCCAAAGCCTATTGATGGCGATAGGGATTGGGGTCAACTCCTCTGAGTTTCTCACCACAGCAAGTGCCGGCCCGGGAATATTAGTCGTTGACTCCTACACATTTATTTATATATATATCGCTAGATAACTAAAATGTGTTAAGCTAGGCGGTAGCATTCTGGGAAATCACGACAGATAAATCAATCTCTTATTAGTCAGAATCCCTGAACCCCTTATTACCTCTTTCTCCCCCGGTCGATGACAAAACCAATGGCTGAACAACGCTCTGTACTAAAATTTAATGGCATCGATGATCACATGGTTCTATCCCACGGATTTCTTGACATCGATCAGAGTATTACCATTACATTTTGGGCAAAAGGGGAAAATAATTTAGCTACAGAAACGACTCTCTTAGAAGCTGTTAATCGGGAAAATAACCGGGTTCTACATATTACCCTGCCTTGGGGCGATCCCATGAAACCTGCGATTTTTTGGGATGCGGGAAATGAAGAAGGTTTCGATCGAATTGAAAAAAAAGTCAAGCTTAAGGATTATAGTGATTGGACTCATTGGGCCTTTGTCAAAAATGCGACCACAGGCCGAATGTTGATCTATCGCAATGGTATCATTTGGCATCGTGGCAACGGTCATAACCGTGCCTTAACGGGGATTGAAAAAATCATCTTGGGAGCCTCTGTTAATCTCTCTCATTATTGGCAAGGTTGTCTTGCAGAACTTTCTGTTTGGAATCAAGCGCGTAGCCAAGAAGAAATCCAAAAAGCGATGTATCAATCTCCCTTAGTTGATGATCTTGGCTTAGTTACTTATTTATCACTCAATGGCAGTGCCGAGGATCAAACAAGTTATAGCAATCATGGTATTCTTTATGGGACAACCTGGCAACTAGATAGTCTTCCCTCCAAACCGACCTCGATCCCTAAATCAAAAACTCAGACTAGCAGTAAAGCTAGAAGGAGTGCGAAAAGGATAACAATGGTCAACGAAATTTTTAACTCCCTTGAAGAAGAAGAAGTGGTTGAACAGGATGCTCCATCCGAAAATCAAGAACCTTCCCGGGAAGATAATTCAGAATCAATTATAATTGCCGCAGAAGCTGCTCTTGCCAGCAATGAAATTGAGGAGATTAGTGAAACAGCAATTTCTCAACCGGATATCCTCACTTATTCAAACCAGAAAAAACGGTTAATTATTTGTTGTGATGGTTCTTGGGAAGACTCTACCAGTGCTTACCCCACCAATGTGGTTAAATTCGCCGAATCTATTAAGTATATTGCCGAGGATCAAACCCCCCAAATCGTCTTTTTGTCAGGTTCTGGCACCCCCGAAGATAACGAATTTATTAAAAGTTTAGGGAATGAAACTTTTGGCTGGGGCCTTGATCGAATGATTCAAGATGCCTATCGTTTTCTTGTCCTTAACTACAATCCCACAACCGAGGATGAAATTTATTTGTTAGGTTTTAGTCGAGGCGCATATATCGTTCGTTGTTTGGCTAGTTTTATCGATAAATGTGGAATCCTAAAACGCTCTAAGATTAAAGAAATTCCCCTGGCTTATCAACTCTATCGAGACCACACCGTTAGTTCCGATAGTGCCAAAGCTCAACAATTCCGTGCCGCTAATGCTAAAAAAATTGAGACAGAAAAGGAAGATTTTCAAGATCGTATTCCAGTCAAGATGTTAGGTTGTTGGGATACAGTTGGCAATTTTGGTATTCCTGATTTAACTCCTTGGTTTCCCCTGGCTAAGTTTTATCATAAAAAATATGAATTTAGTAATACAAAATTAAGTCCGATTATCCAGAATGCTTTTCATGCTGTTGCCATTGATGAAAAACGTAAAAACTTCCCTTCCACTCCGATCAAAGCCAATCCAGAAAATCCCGAACAAGTTGTCAAAGAAGTTTTATTTGTGGGTGAACATACCTGTCTAGGTGGTGGCAAAAAAGAATATCAAGGACTTTCCGATTACCCGTTACAATGGATGATTAATCAAGCCAAAAAATTGGGATTAGAGTTTGACTCAACCACCTCTGAATCTGAGGAATTCCAAATTAAACTAGACCCGACCATCAAGTTCGATAATACTGTTAAAGGATTGTCGGCCTTGGGAGGTGAGCAATGGCGATATTTCAATACAAAAGTTGTCACTGTTCATCACAGTGTGGTAAAACGATTAAAGGCTTTTTCCGATTATCGTCCCAAAAGTCTTGAACCTTTTCTTCAAGCTTTACTTGATGGCGATCAACAGACAGATTAACCTTGCTTTAGAATTAAACTAATCCTTCGCTAGAAATTTGAGGTGATTTTTATGGAACTCGATAACATTATCAAAAAAGTGGCAGGTACTTATTTAGCTTCGGCTATTATTGCTGTCATCGTGCTAATTGTGACCCTCGGACAACCCTTTGTAGTTTTTCTGGGTATTGGAGCGATGGGGTTGGTTACTGTCCTAGGAGATGCGATTGCTCAGTACGGAATTGAAGCGGTTCTGAATGCTTTTTACACTGAGCGAAGTAAAAAAGAATCCCTGGAAACACTTTTGGCTGAAATTGATGCTTTACCTCTGACTGATGACCTGAAATTAAAAACCAAAAAATACTTGACTGACCATCAAGAACAGACAGTAAAGCAGCAAGAAACGGTAACTGAGCCAACGCCTGAAAGTCCTCAAACAGTTGTTATTGAAAATGAACCAGTTATTGAAAATGAACCAGTTATTGAAAATGAACCAGTTATTGAAAATGAACCGGTTGTTGTCGAAGTTGAAAATGTTTAATTAGGTATTGCTCCCTCTTGCAAGAGATGGGGGCAGCGGATGATTATTGCTAAGTATTGAGGAATTTTTTGGTCTAAGATAGCTATGCTAAATAGGAACTCTCAACATCTGATGACCTATAAAAAAATTGCCATTTATGAGCAAAGCTATCAACTTCCTGTTTTTAAAAATAGATACTTAAAAAATTTTCAGAAAATCATCAAGGAACGTCGGAAATTAATTCAAGAAGGAGTTCGCTACCATTACTATTTTGGTAAGATTATTAAACGAAAAGAAAAAATTACTCAACAAGAAATCTTGATCGAGACTCAGTTATTAATTAAAGACTATAATTTATTAATTAATGGACTAGAAATCTATCAAGACGGATATTATCGTTTTTTACTCCAACTCAGTGACAATCTCAAAATTTTATTTTCCCAAAAATATCAAGAATTGAAAATCTTAGACTACGAGAGAATAAAGTTAGAAATTAAAAATAATAATAATCAAAATATTCTCAATCAACTCAAGCTAGAAAAACAGGAAAATTTTCGGTCAATTTTGCTACTGGGAAAAACATCTTTTTTGATGTTGAGAAAAACTAAATTACTAGGGGAAGGAGTTCAGAAATTAGCCGAGGATACTCAAAAGCAGAAAAAAATTGTGCAAGCAATTATTCAAGAACTCAAAATTTATGAGGAATTAAATCATTATCAACTCAAATCTCAACGAGTTCGCCAAGAAATTGCTGATCTTGCCCAAAATGCGATTAATTTTGAAAACTACTTACAGGACTATTTTGCTCCTTTTCAATTATTAATAGAAGAAGTGATTAAGGTGGATGAAGAATTTTATGCAACAGTTGGAGAAATTAAGTATTTGGTAGATAATATTTTTCCACCTCAGCCTGCTCTCTTAGAAACGTCAGATTCAGCAATAAATTCTGAGTTTTTGCTAAATTTTCTGGCGACTGGTTACGAGAAAGAAGCAAGGTTAAAAGAGGCTTTTTCCTCTGATCAATTTAATGATTACTTATTCAATGAAAGTGAATGGTCAGAACAATTTATTTCCCTAGAAAAAACCATCAATAAATTATCTCATCATTTAGCAGAACAAGAGGCTTGTCAAAAAGACACTATCCCCAAAACTCCCCTAGCAATAGTTGTCTCTCAATTCACTCAAAACAATATTCACAAATCTTCTACTTCTAAAAATCCCCAGACTTCCCCAAATATCTTAACTCAAGAATCGGCTGATATTGATTATAATCAATTACAAGATTTGCTAAGAAAGCAACAGTGGCAAGCGGCCGATCGCCAAACAACCAAGCTACTATTGAAAATCTTGCGTAAGACCTACTGGAATGAGGTTTATCCTCAAGATATTGCTCAATTACCTTGTTCGGATTTGAAAAAAATTGATCAACTTTGGCTTCATTATAGTAATGGTCATTTCGGTTTTAGTATTCAGCAAGCCATTTTCTCTAGTCTCGGTGGTTTAGTGGATTATGAAACCCAAAAGAAACTTGGCGATCGCCTAGGTTGGCGGAAGGAAGGTCAATGGCTCAATTATGAGCAACTAAACTTTGAATTAGAGCCGAATTCTCCCCTCGGTCATTTACCCGTTCATTGGTTGATTTTTGAAGAAAATCTTTGTTACCCATCTGCGGAAGCTTCTGACAATCAAAACTCCCTGGCTTTCTGGAGAGTTGGCAATTGGTTATTGTGGCAACTTCACCTCGTTTTAAGCAAAATTCAAGCCTGTGGAATTATTCCTCTGTCTGACTTTTAAAGCGATTATCTAAGCTGTTGACTATCTAAATTACTCGTTAATTAACAGGGATCAGGGAGAGGCAGTTTGAGCATTTATACTAAAATTCCCAATACATACGCAGTTTAAATGCAGTACAGCTTATCATCCTAAATCCTGTTTTAAAAAGCAGATAACAATCAATCCTAAGTTAGCCAATGATAGTTAGTCAAGTTTTTAATTTCATTAGTCATTGTTTCTTCCATTGCTTCAATCGTTTCAAAATGCTCATTAACCAGGGGTTCATCTACTAGAGACCACAATCTCTCGGCTGGCTGTAATTCTGGCGAATAAGCAAAGTAGAAAATCGAGCATGATTCCCTCGGCAACTTAAAGTTTTTGACTTCTATCTGATAATTGGGAAATTTATCTCTTAATTATTGGACTTTTACTGGTAAATTCTGCTTAAATTTTTCTGGTTTAACTGGGTCTCCCTTTTTATGTTTTGGCCTCGGTTTTTGACAAGAATATCTGCACTTTTTTTAAGTAATCCCATCCCCTTTGATTCCAAACTTTTTCTCGTCCCGTTTCCTTTTCTATCCATCTAGCCACCTTCGGACCTGTCCAGATTCCTCCATCGGCAGGACGTTTTTTCAGTTCTTCTTTTAATTTTTGCAATTGTTCTTCCTTCAATAAAGGTTCTTTTCCTCTCCGATGTTCCCCACTTTTTTTCTTGAGATTTTTAACTCCTTCTTCCCCTAATTCATTATATCTTTTGAGAATTCTAAAACTATATTGATAATCTAATCCTACAGCTACTGCAGCATTTTTGATTGTCCATCCTAACGATATTTTCCACAATAAGTGCCATCTTCTTGTTTCTACTGAGTCTTGACTTCTTCTGTATCTATCTTTCAGTTCCTCTGAACTTAGATGTTCGGCTAAGTAAGCTTTCTTGGGCATTTTATCTCATTGTTTTTATTTACCCTATTATAACAGGATTTAGGCTCAAACGGTAAGTCTGCCAAAGGAAGCGTCAAAAGCGCAAAATCTGCGAGATTAGTTTTGGAAACGCTAATCTCAGCGAAGCCGATTAGCTTAGTTCATATCGCTCTCATCGTCAAGTCTAGCTCTAGCACAGAGGCTCCCCTGTCTGGACAGCACTAAGGATTGTCTTGTAATTCACTCGATCCCGAACGTCACCGAAACGACCGCGGTAATATCTTTGTCGATCGAGGAGGTGTCGTAAATTCCCGAATCGCTCACGTCAGTGGAATTGCGCGAGGTGATCTGAAAAACTCCCGTTTTCGCATCGCGCACCCTTCCCACCCGACTGCCGGTACTACTGGCGATCGCTTCGGCTCTGGCTCTCGCATCCTTGGTCGCTGCCGCCACCATTTCCACCCGCAGCTTATCGAGTTGGGTGTAAAGGTATTGGGGGGGTTCAGAGACGAGGCTAATTCCCTCCTCGATCAATTCCGTTACCTGCCTAGAAAGTTCCGTGTAACGGGCCACATCCCCCGCTCGGATCTCGAAGCGTTGGCTGAGGCGATAGGCAAGAATTTGCCCGGTTTCCTGGCCGTTAGCTGTTACTTCGGGAATCGCCATCGTCTCGATCGCGTTGGTGGTGATTGCGTCGTCGGGAACTTGTTTTTCTTTGAGATAAGCTCGTATCCGCTCGGTTTGCCGGATCAGATCGCGGTAGGCTTCGCGGGCGGTGGGTTGTTGACTGGAAACCGATAAACGCCAGAGAATATAATCGGATGTAATCGCCCTTTTTGCCGAACCAGTCACGACAAAAACATCGCTGGCCCGTTTCACCGCTAAGAGGGAGCGCGCCGCTATCCAGGAACTCAAGACGAGAGCGATCGATAGCACCGACAAACCCGCGAATAGCTGCGGGAAACGTCGGAATATAGAACTGTCTTTCATCGTCACTCCTCCTGAAAATTCGACGTTTCTATCCTATGCTAGTAGCGAGCGAGTTGAAATTATTATTTACAAAAATAAATTTTTCTGGCGTCAGGTTGATGCGCTTTGACAGCAAAGATTATTCAGCCCTTACTGGAGCTTTAGCACAATGGTGACTGATTGACACTCCCGTCGCACTAAGCGCTTCGGGATTCTTGGTTCACTGAGTTTCCTTAATCTGACAGGACGTATCCAACATTCACTAGAGGGAATCTCTCCCCCCCCCCTTGCCTAGGGTTGATTCATTCTCTCAAATGTCATTCTCTCAAATCCTTATCTGACAACGTTTTTAGTCGATTTCTCGGAATAAATATCTGAAAATTTTTTAAAACGTCGTACTTTGCTTACCTCATGCGATTAAAGGTAGCCCAAAAAAGAATTAGATTCGGAGAATGAATCAGCCCTACCCCCTTGCCCCTAGGGCTGTTTCATTCTCCCATCAGAATATCAAAAGTAAAAGCGATCACTGTCTTTGTAAAATGAGAAGTGACCAGCAACCTTTTAAATATATGTTGAGCTTAATAGAAAAACTGAAACAAGTCAAGGACTTTCGGAAAGATAAAGGAAAAAGACACACTTTATGGATAGTATTAGTAGTAATAATACTGGGAACAATGCTAGGATACTTAAGTTATAGAGAGCTA
>NZ_JADBTF010000434.1:0-13790 GCF_020246295.1 Microcystis sp. M090S1
AGAGTATAGAATTAGGGCTTGCTGAATAATGGTAAAACCCTTTTAAAATAAGGCTTTTGACCTGTTAAAGTCCGATGTTAGTGCAAGAAAATAGGATTGGGACTTTCAAAAACCTTGCATTATCCTTCTTGTAGTACATAGCTTGGTACAAAAAACAATGGCAACAAAGCCCGAAACGACCGGCTACTGACTCGGAGACTCCTGACTCCTACCCCCAGGAAAAACTTTTTCAGCAGACCCGAATTAGGTTTGCGATGTGCAACTAAAAACGACAGAATCAGGGTTCCAGAGGATACTTTATCTCTGCTGATTTCTGAAAGCCTTGTTGTAAATCAAGACTAAAAATATAGTTGCACACCGAGTTTAATTTAGCTTTTTCCCCTTAAACTAAAACCGACAAAGACGTAGTTTAAGGCGTTTCGGTATCCCCAAACCTCAAGGAATTGATAACGCTGCCATCCTTTCACCGAGCCAGTCTGAAAAGCTCTTAGGGTATATAGTTGGTTAGCCCAGTTGTGATCGTTTGGTGTAGCATGGTGAACACAGTGCGCTCCTAGGCTAACTGGAAGGATGATTAGCCGGATAAAGACTGCTCCTACTAATTCTATGTACCATTTTAACCACTCTAACCAGTGGTCCGAGTGCGGAGGATAAGCACCCAGATATAGGGCAAAAGATTTACCAATTACCTGAGATTTAGCTCCCTCATTATCATCGGCTTCATAGGCCCAATTATGCTCCGGTAGCTGTTGCAAGAGTGCGGCTGCATAGGTTCCGAGTTGGGTAAATACCGCCCAGAGTAAGCAGATTAAACAAGCATGGGTTAAACCCGCACAAACAGAGGCCAAGAAAAGCACAATCAGGGTAGCTATTTGATAGTTAATGGGAGCTTTAAGGAGATTAGTCAGGCGAGCAAGGAAGGTTTCTCCGTAAAACTTGGGAGAGAGTAATAACTTGCCCAAATTTTGCCAATAGAAGGCCTCTTCTTGGGCAAATTCAAAACCTAACTCTTCTACTAGGTAGGGGGTATTCCCCTTGTCATTCATGGTAGCTAAGTTTTTCGGCGGGTGGTGAATTAATAGGTGATCTTTTTTGAACAATGGAAAGGGCTTTTTCCCGGTAATTAAGGTAAGTAAACAACCTAAAAGATGGTTATAAGTGGGATATTGAGGGAAAAAAGCATTATGGGCGCAAAAGTGGGCTATTTCCTGCAATTGAGCCGCTCCAGCTACGGATAGCACCCATCCTAGGGGTATTAATTGCCAGTGGCTAAGAGCGATCGCTAATCCGCCTATATACTGGAGTATGCCATAGAGTAATTCTAAGGAGGGCGTGCTTTTCCAGAGAGGGGGGGTAAGGTAGTAGCCTGTTAGCCAGTCAAAGAAAGCTTGTACGAGACGATTATCGCTGAGTTGGAGCATCCCTAGGCGTGGATTATCCCTTAAAGCCGATGCTTGTGTTGGGGTGGGTTTTTTCAGTATCATGGCAGTAGAAAATAAGTTGTACTGTCCTGAAAATGGTTAAATAACCAAATTCAGGCGGTTTTATTAGCTGTGCAGTTGTTCGATTTCTCGGTAGTGCTGGACTAATTGCCCATCACTTAAAAATTGCTTTGGAGAGATTTCTATCTCGATGGCGAGATTAATTACCCAAGCTTCTTTGGGTACATACCCCAAGCGATTTTTTAGCCTCTGGGTTAGTGATTTAATCTGGTAGTTTGAGATGTACATAAGCTCTGAATTAGACTACACTTTTAGCTTATTTCTAGCCCTTTTAATTGTCGAGGTAGTTTTTGTAGCATTTAGTAGTCAATTTGCCAAAGTATCATTAAGTAGCTAAAAGTAGCATTTTGTGAATTGTATTCTTAAAAGGAGAACCACAAGTACAAATGGGAAATAGAAAACCTAAGTCTAAAAAACCAAGTGATCTGAATGAATCAGATTTTTTGGGCATTGTAATGCAGTTAGTTATAAAAGTAGATAATAAGGGATTATCTGATATACAAAAAATCTTAGTAAATGGATTTCGTCAAGGTTTAACTTATGATGAGATAGCAGAGAAAAATTACTTAAATTCAGAAAATCTTAGGAAAGAAGCAAATAAAAAATTATTTACCTTGATTTCTAAAGCTCTCACAGAAGCTATGAAAACGCCTATAAAAGTTCAAAAGACCAATTTTATTACATTAATTGAGCATTGGAATGCTATCGATAACAAGGGTATCTCTGTAGAAAATAGTTTTGTTAAAAGCAAGACAAAAATTAATATATTTACAGAGCTTAAAAATAACTTGTCTGGACAACAACAATCAGAACTGAATCGGATCATAAAGTCTTACTTGCCAGATAATGACAATGCTAATTTTGAAAAAATCATCGATAAAATCATAAATATTCGAGATGATAAAGATTTATTAAGAATACTTTTTAGACTTACTCAAGATAGCAGAATTAATAGCGACACTCGCTCATACATTGAACAAACAATACAGGAGTTAAAGAAACTATTAAATATTACTGACACAGATTACAATGCTTGGATAGCAGAGATACCAGCAATTAATCCGGAACCTGACAATCGAGAAAATATTAACAACTATCTAATTATCAAAATAGAGGAGAGTAAAAGTCAAGCAAATACTTCCCCTGAATATAAATTTGCTGCGTGGTTTCTACAGTTAAATACATCTCAAAGTCAAGAAAATAATTATATACATCTTCCTGTAGATAGTAGCGTTAGCAAAGATGTTTATACTCAAAAAGATATAACGAACATTTTAACAAAAATTATTGAAGATTGTCATGAGCGAGGAGGTGCAAATTTAAATATTGAATTTTTCACCAATGGTAAGCTACTATATACTAACTTTGAATCTTGGGAATACAATTGCTTTGATAGCCTAACTCAACTTAAGAGAGTATATTTTGTTAATGTTCGCTCTCTTATGAGATTGGAGAATAGATATCGGAATCAACCAGTTTATAAA
Source organism: Microcystis sp. M090S1 (assembly GCF_020246295.1). NCBI lineage: Bacteria > Bacillati > Cyanobacteriota > Cyanophyceae > Chroococcales > Microcystaceae > Microcystis > Microcystis sp. M090S1. The sequence continues at coordinate 2,987 of NZ_JADBTF010000434.1, forward strand.
AATTGGAAAAGTAGATGGGAGAGATTAACAACAAATTCTATAGATACACAAACAGTTACTAACAGCGAGTCCTATTTGTGCCAAGAAACAACTCTATGGAGCAATCTTTGCGCTTCAACTCAAGAGGATTTAGAGCAATTCTTTAAAAGAAGCTTAAAATATGGCATACCTTTAGCCGTTGGGTCGCGCTGTCATGCTCAGGAAGCAATTCACAGAACACAAATTAATACACTCTTACAGGGTATTCAAATCAATCAATTGTCCACAAGAGTTCAAGAGGTGAGGCGACAATCACCAGATAATTTAGAAGATGAACCCGAACATCTAGGACATCATCTATTATGCTTTTTAGAAGACCCTAATCGGATGCCCCCCTTCCACTACTTAACATCTCAGCACCTAGGTTAACTAACTATGAGTTCATGGAAAATCTTTCAAGGCAATCATGAAAAACGCTCAAGGGATAAGATTACTTGGCCAGAAATCCCACCTTGGCGAAGCTTCGCCACCAACAAATCCGAGGAGCGGGGAAAACAACTCATAGTTGACGATAAAACCATCGAAACCGTAAACGCAGCCATTCACCTACGCCGGCCTATTTTAGTCACAGGGAAACCGGGTACAGGGAAAACCTCCCTAGCCTACGCAATCGCCTACGAATTAGACTTAGGAGAAGTATTAGTCTGGCCAATTAATACCCGCACCACCCTACAAGAGGGATTATACTACTACGACGCAATCGCACGTTTGCAAGATTACCAACTAGAAGAAAAAAAAGACATAGGGCAGTATATCCGCTTGGGTCCCTTGGGGACAGCCCTCTGTCCGAGAAATTATCCCCGGGTACTGCTTATCGATGAGATAGATAAAAGTGACATCGACTTACCCAACGACCTCTTAAACCTTTTTGAAGAGGGAAGATTTGAAATCACCGAACTTTCCCGACTCGCGAAAGATACCGAAAACCAACCAATAGAAGTACAAACCCATGACGGTGAATGGAAATCCATCCCCCAAGGTAAGGTAAGCTGCCAACAGTTCCCCATAGTGATTATGACGAGCAACGGCGAGAGGGATTTTCCCCTACCCTTTAAACGTAGATGTCTGCTCTTAGAAATTCCCGACCCTACCCCAGAGGAACTAAAAAAGATAGTAAAAAGCCATTTTGATTATAAAGAAGCCAGTCCCGAAAGTAAAAAAATAGAAGACGCGATCGCAGAATATGTTAAAAAACGAGAAAAAGGGGAACTAGCAACGGACCAGCTTTTAAACGCCGTCTTTATGAGCATGGGCGAAAATAAACCCACAGGTGCAGAATTAAAGTCCCTTACCAACCTACTATTTACCTATCTCACCGACACAGGCAATACATGACCCAAACCCTTCCCACACCAGAACTGATTGATAAATTTATCACCTTTGTCAAGGGCAGGGGATGGGACCTAGACAGTTACCAGATAGCTGATAGTTTATGGTGGTATGCTCTCACCCAAGAAGAGGAAGGAAAACCCCAACCCCGTCCAGAGCCTAGGGAAGAAAAGGAAGAAACCCCGACCACTAAAAACCCCCCCCAGGAGAGTAAAAACGAAACCCAAGAGCCAGCAGCCCCATCGGATGAAGTTCCCTTAATACGCGAGACAGAAGCACAAAAACAGCCTGAGAAGATAGGCGCAGACACCCTACCCATTAGCATCCCCGATGCCAAATTCTGGCGAGAAACCCTAAAATTAGGGCGGGCAGTGCGTCCCCTCATCCAAAAGATAGACTCAGCCACCCAAAGACAAATAAACCTAAACAGCACCGTACAGAAATCGGCCGAGTATAGCATCGGCAAGAAAGATGGCAGTTTAGCCCTAATACCCGTTTACCAAGCCAAAAAAGTCCGTTCCCTAGAGGTAGTTTTACTGATTGAAGAATGGGCCTCCATGGTCTTTTGGAAAGAAATGGCCGGGGAAATCCGCGATTGGCTAGAACAAATCGGGGCCTTTCGGGATGTCAAACTCTACCGCATCGGATGGGACGAAGACAGGCAAAATTTAGCCATCCGTACCTACTCTAACGATACTTGCTCAATTCACCCAAAAGATCTCATCCATCCTCGCGGCGAAAGACTTATCCTCTTCTACAGTGATTGTACTTCCCCAGACTGGTATCAAGGACGCTATAACCAAGCTCTTCAGGACTGGGGAAAACACCAAATCGTCACCCTGCTTTCTCCCTTCCCGGAAGCAATGTGGGAAAGAACCGCCCTTAGTCGAGGTTGGTTCGTCTCCCTAGTCAACCAAACCCCCCGAAAACCTTCACAAAACTGGAGATTTACCTCTATCCCCCTGCTGCTACAAATTGAGAAGGAAGAGGAAAATCAACATATTCTCAGAGAAACAATCCAAAAAACCTACTTTCCCCTACCCACCATCTCCCTAACCCCTTCATCCTTAAAAGCTTGGGCGCTCGTTGTCAGTGGTGACAGCAACGCCACCTGTGCGGGGGTACTACTAGAAAAATCCCCCCAAAACAGAGAAACACCCGCAACTATTTCTCCGGAGATGTCTGGGAAGCAAGCTCTAGAACTATTCGCTAGTACCGCCTCACCTCTAGCTTGGGAATTACTGAAAAAATTAGCCGCAGCCCCGGTAAATCTTCCCATCATCCGTCTTATCCAAAGCAAACTTTTAAGCGCCTCTAACCCCCTAAACATAGCAGAAGTCATCCTTAGCGGTTTTCTTAAAGTCTATCTAGGAGGGGAACCAGTGAAGTGGGACAAAGGAGGTAAATTTAACTTTCATACTCCCCCCAACAGCCTAGATTTTGAATTTGATGATGAGGACAGAGAGCTTCTGCTCACTGAACTAGGGAATAGCCGCGCCTTAGAGGTAATTTTTGTCCTCTCGGAATACATCGCCCAAAAACTTAACCTGAGTACCACCACCTTTTTTGGTCTTATTCTTACCAATCCCCAAGTTCTCCTCGGCAAAGAAGCAGCTAATCTAGTTCGCGCCTTTGCCAAGGTGTCTGCTAAGGTTTTCCAAAAGCTAGGGGAAGCAAAGTACCAAGAAATTAGCCAAAAGCTGCAATCTATGGCTGACTCACCTCCACCCCCACCGGTTGAGGAAAAGTGGCTGAGGAAATATAAAACCGTAACCATAGCTAAGGTAAAAGAGCTTACGGGAGGAGAGGAAATATTGTTTCAACTGCTCAAGCATAGACTTAAGGATTTCAGCGTAGAAGATGGGGAACTGTATCAGCGTCTTCGTTTAACCCCTGAGCAGCTTAAAATTTTGGCAAGCGAAGAAATAACCGCCGAGACAATCCCAGTCCAGTTTAGGGAAGTCTTGGATAACACAGAAGAAGAAATCATCACCCAGAAATTTAACCTAACCCTGTTTAAGTCTGAAACCGTTTTTGTGGATGAGAGGGGACAAATTACCGCCAAAGAACCCGTGAGAGCCTTCTACTTTGAAGAAAATCCCCCCAGCTTAAAAATGCTCTATATTCCTTCGGGGGAGTTTTGGATGGGAACCGAAGCGGAGGAAATAGCGCGGCTAGGGGAAAAATACGGGGTGAATTGGTTCAAACGAGAATCCCCCAGACATTTAGTAAAAATCGCTCCGTTTTACCTAAGTCAAACTCCGATTACCCAAGCTCAATGGTTATATATTGCCCAAAGGAAAGATTTAAAAGTAGAGCGAGATTTAAAACCAGAGCCATCATATTTTAAAGGCAGCACAAACCCCGTTGAAAGGGTATCTTGGTTAGATGCCGTAGAATTTTGCCAAAGGCTCTCTAAAATGACCAAGAAACAGTATCGGCTGCCCAGTGAGGCGGAATGGGAGTATGCTTGTCGTGCTGGAACCACCACCCCCTTCCACTTCGGAGCAACCCTCACCTCAAATTTAGCTAACTACGATGCTAGGGAACGCTTTGCTAGGGAACCGGCAGGAGAATATCGCAGCGAAACCACCCCCGTGGGGCAATTTCCCCCCAATGGTTTTGGTTTGTATGATATGCACGGCAATGTCTGGGAGTGGTGTCAGGATGACTTCCGGGAAAATTATCAAGGCGCACCTAGGGATGGTAGTCCTCGGCAAGAAAAGAGCAAAAAACAGCAAAATCAGGCAAAAAAAGCTCTGCGGGGCGGTTCTTGGTGCATCAATCCATTTATCTGCCGTTCCGCTTACCGCTACAACGGCTACTACCGCCGCGACAGCTACGACTTCGGTTTTCGGGTGGTGTGCGGTGCTGGGAGGACTTTGTAACCCTTTTTCTCTTTTTTCCCTTTTTTCCCTTTTTCTCTTTTTCGATTTTTTTGAACAAATGTACTACATGAGGTTGGCTGATCAGTAGCTGGTTATAATTAAATTGAAGACGGGTTTTAGGTTTTCCCCTTATCAAGGTAGGGTTGATTCATGAATCAACCCTACAATCAAACCTAGAATCAACCCTACAATCAAACCTAGAATCAACCCTACAATCAAACCTAGGGGCAGGGGGGATCAAACCCCCCTTATCAAGGGGGGCAGGGGGGATCAAAACCCCCTTTATCAAGGGGGGCAGGGGGGATCAAACCCCCCTTATCAAGGGTAGGGTTGATTCATGAATCAACCCTACAATCAAACCTAGGGGCAGGGGGGATCAAAACCCCCCTTATCAAGGGGGGCAGGGGGGATCAAACCCCCCTTATCAAGGGGGCAGGGGGGATCAAAACCCCCCTTATCAAGGGGGGCAGGGGGGATCAAAACCCCCTTATCAAGGGGGGTAGGGGGGATCAAAACCCCCCTTATCAAGGTAGGGTTGATTCATGAATCAACCCTACAATCAATTTTTAATTTAATTATAATTACTTACTTAGGGCTTGCTGAAAAAGTACGGGCGAAGCATTCGGATAGAAAATCTACGGTTTCACCGATAGGTTATTACCCGAATGCTTCGCCCCTACAGGACGCGGGCCGATACAGAACACTAAAACCCTTACCTCGTCTATATTTCATATTTATTCAGTCAACCCTACTTATGCCTACAATAATCATCCAAAAGACCCAAAAACGTCTTTTAATCTATAGAGAAAAACTCACCGATGACCTAGACATAGAATTAGTCAAAATACCATCGGGAACCTTTACAATGGGTTCTTCAGAACAAGAAAGTGGTAATACAAGTGAAAAGCCGCAACACAACGTTACCCTGAAAAACTTCTTGATGGGTATTTATCCCATTACCCAAGCTCAATGGTTATATATTGCCCAAAGAGAAGATTTAAAAGTAGAGCAAGATTTAGAACCAGAGCCATCGGAGTTTAAAGGCAGCACAAACCCCGTTGAAATGGTAAGTTGGTTAGATGCTGTAGAATTTTGCCAAAGGCTCTCTAAATTAAGTAAAAGAAAATATAGGCTACCAACGGAAGCTGAGTGGGAGTACGCTTGTCGAGCGCAAACCAAACCCTTAAATCTCCACAAAGGAGAAACCTACCCCCCCTATCACTTTGGGGAAATTCTTACCCCAGATTTAGCCAACTATAATGGCAATCTCCAAAAAACCACCCCTGTTGGGCAATTCTACGCCAACGACTTTGGTTTATATGATATGCACGGAAATGTCTGGGAGTGGTGTCAAGATGATTGGTGCGAAAATTATGAGGAGATAAAAAAGAGCAAAAAACAGCAAAATCAGGCATCTAAAGTTCTGCGGGGCGGTTCTTGGTACTACCTTCCAGATTGCTGCCGTTCCGCTTTCCGCAGCCTCAACTTCCGCCGCAACGACTCCACCTCCAACGACGGTTTTCGGGTGGTGTGCGGTGCTGGGAGGACTTTGTAACCCTTTTTCTTGCATGAGTAGAAAAAGGGTTTCTCCGAGAAACCCTTTTTCTGTGGGGTATAAATTGCTTGTTGAGACGAGACAAGACGCAATAGTAAAGGGATTGGGGGAAGTTCAACTAATCTAAGAATAAGCGGTTTAAATGCGTCTTAGTTTACATCAACAGCTGCTCAGTTATTAGTATTCTCCCCCATCATTTTTTTTCTGGTCTAAAAGATGATTATAGATCACACTTTTGAGAGATTGCCAAAAAGGAACTAATAAAATATTCAGAAGTAAGAAAATAGTAGTCAGACCATAGGGAAACATCGCCATTTGTTGGAAAAAAAGAGGATTTTCTGCGAGCGTTTGCCAGTACTCCGAAGAATTGACCGAAAAGGAAAAGAGAATTTTGACAGAAAAGAAAAAGAGAATTGAAGCCAAAGCCCCTGACAGAAGATAAACTGAAATAATTAATAAACTGGCAATAAATATCAGCATCAGCCCCACAATTCTCCAAGCCGAGTTTTTAGTTAAATGCCAACCTCTCTTGATTGCTTGCCAACTGCCTAAATTATCTTCAATTATTAAGGGCAATTCGGCAATGTAAATGCGAGCAGATAACCAAAGGAAGAAAAAAGGAAGACAGAAAAAAGCCAGTAAAATAAGCAATACACCAAGGATGGGGATCAAACTTACTAGCGCCAGAGACAGCGTTATCGGCAAGATTATTGCCGCTCCCAACAAACCGATCAAAACCTGCATCCACCACAAGCGCCACATTTTCGGCTTAACTTTTTTTTCCGCTTGTCCGGCAGTTTCCGGCTGATAAATAATGTCTTGAAAAGCTAATCGCGAGATAACCGCATTATTGAAAAGAGACTTAGCAGCCGAGAAAATTTGTATCGGGAAAAGAAATAAACGTAAACCAATATCGCTGCCTTCTTCGGGGGTAATTGTTTGATAAAGTAATTGACTGAGAATTAATTGCAAAACTAAGGGGAGAAGCGACCACAAGCCGGCGCGGACAGCAAAGAATACATAAGTTGGGAAGCGATCGCGATAAAGACGGAAGGCAGTATTAATCGTATTGCCAATAGTCAAAGGATCGATGGAATTGTTAGTCACGGTGGGACTCCTTACAGAATGCCACCACTATATTAGGTTAGGTAACTAATCACAGCTAAAAAACTTCCAATTTAATCAATATTTTCAGCTAAGACAACAATTTTGCTAAAGTGGTAGAAATTGGCCAACGATTCAATTCCCCGGTTGAGAAAGGGCGATCGCATTAATGATCTTAACTCCCTTGGGATTCGGTTCACGCATGGTAGTAACTGGAGATGTCACCCAAACCGATTTACCGCAACAACAAGAATCGGGGTTAATTGCCGCTCAAAAAATCCTAAAATCAGTAGAAGGGATCGCTTTTTCTTACCTATCGCGGGCCGATGTGGTGCGTCATCCCTTAGTACAAAAAATCGTCTCAGCCTAGGAACAGCACGAAAAATAACAGATTATGGATATTAAAAATGGTTTCGTCGATGCGGTGGGTAATACTCCCCTAATTCGTCTCAATAGTTTTAGCGAGGAAACCGGCTGCGAGATTCTCGGTAAGGCCGAATTTCTTAACCCCGGTGGTTCGGTCAAGGATCGGGCCGCTTTATATATTATTCAAGAAGCGGAAAAAGCCGGTACTCTCCAACCGGGGGGAACCGTTGTCGAAGGAACCGCCGGCAATACTGGCATCGGTTTGGCCCATATCTGCAATGCTAAAGGTTATAAATGCCTGATTATCATTCCCGATACCCAATCCCAAGAGAAAATCGACCTATTGAGAACATTGGGTGCAGAAGTGCGTACTGTTCCCGCCGTTCCCTACCGAGATGCCAATAATTACGTTAAATTATCGGGGAGATTGGCCAGTGAGATGGAAAATGCTATCTGGGCCAATCAATTCGATAATCTGGCTAATCGTCGCGCTCACTACGAAACCACCGGCCGGGAAATCTGGGAACAAACCGACGGTAAAATTGATGCTTGGGTGGCTGCCACGGGAACCGGGGGAACCTACGCGGGGGTGGCGATGTTTTTAAAAGACCAAAATCCCCAGGTGCGCTGCCTGGTGGCGGATCCGATGGGTAGCGGTTTATATAGTTATGTGAAAACCGGGACAATTACCCTGGAAGGTAGTTCAATTACTGAAGGGATTGGTAATAGTCGTATTACGGCTAATATGGAAGGCGCACCCATAGATGATGCCATTCAAATTGATGATCCCACTGCCATCAAAGTTGTTTATCAACTATTACAAAAAGATGGTTTATTTATGGGTGGTTCTGTGGGTATTAATGTCGGTGCTGCCGTGGCTTTGGCTAAACAAATGGGGCCAGGCCACACCATAGTTACTGTTCTGTGTGATGGTGGGTCTCGTTATCAATCTCGTTTATATAATCCTCAATGGTTAGCTGAGAAAGGATTGGCTTAAATTCTTGTTAGGGTTAAGTCATCTGTCAGCTAGATTAAGGTGATGAACCCGGAATTTTACAGGAAAATCAGAAATTATCGGCTCGGAGATTAGTTGAGATCATGGTAGCGGTACGGCAACAATTAGAGAAGGCAGCAGGGGAAAATGAGGCGCAATGTTTGGCAAGCACTTGAGACAAGATAGACAATAATACTGATAACTATCATTATTAGGAGAATCATCAGATGTCAGTTACTATTGAACAAGACCTCAAAGAAATTTTAGGTTCAATTAATCAGAAGTTAGATAATCTGCAAAAAGATGTTATGGATATTAAAATAGTACAGGCGAGATTAGAGGAAAAAGTCGATAGTTTAGAAAAAGATATTGAAGGAGTAAAAGAAGATACAAAAGAATTAAAAGGCTCTCAGAAAGCCCAGATTTGGACGTTAATCGGCATCTTGGGAACAGCTTTAATAGGAACAGTTATTCGCTATATTATTCTCCCTTTTTCTCAATCATAATTAGGGTTTGCGGCAAAAAGTTTTTCCTGGGGGCAGGGTGTGGCCCCCCCAACCCCCCCGACATCGGGGGGGGGTGTGGGGTTTCACCGATTTTCATCTGGTCAATTACCTAATTTTCAGGGAAAAAGTACCTGAATTTTCCCCCCGATCACTCCCATATCCGGTACTTTTTGATTTCCCAAAGGTCTAAAAGTCTTATCCAACAAGGTTTTTAGATTTATTCAGCCAGCCCTAAGTAGTTAAAAATTAACACTACCTCAATTTTCTCAAAAAAATCGACCCGTCGCTAGGCGGGAGACAAAGGGCAAAAGAGCAAAAGAACAGAGGGTTAAACTCCTGGGGAGACACACGCAACCCGAATGATAAAGGTGGTGCGTTACGGCGGATTGTTAATTTGAGTTTTTTGACCGAATTGATAGCCGCAAACACGCACCCTAGACTCTACTAAAAGTGGGAGGTTTTCAACCCAAATTTTCTGGTAAAATGATTAGGGATAATTGGTCAAAACTGTATGAGGATTTAAGCCTGTGATCATCAAAGAGTTAGAAGAGCAACTTCTTGCCCTCAAACCTAGGGAAAAAGTGCAGGTAATCCAGTTACTCGCTCAAAGTCTTGGTGGTAATTGGCAGGGAATTGAGAAAACGCCTAAAGTTTGTGGTGGACAAGCCTGCATTGCCAATACAAGAATTCCAGTTTGGGTGTTAGTAGAAGCTCGTCGTCTTGGTTATAGTGATGCTGATTTATTAACAAGTTATCCGACTATTAAGGCTACGGATTTAGCCAATGCTTGGGTATATGCGGCGGCTCATGAAGATGAGATTGATTTACTCATTGAGCAGAATCAGGCAGTTTAGGGGATGATACTAAATCCGCTTATTAAAAACTGATTATTTATTCTCCGTTTTGCCTGTTGTCTGTTGCCTGTTGCCTGTTGCCTGTTGTCTGTTGCCTCTCCTGATATGTAGCCTATACTCAACGGATTTAGTATTAGATTAAACTGCTTTCAAAAAGGCAAAAGCTGCCTGGGACGCACCCTAAGATATCTGAGGCCAGCAATGCTCTAAAGTTGATAATTTAATTGGGGACAATTTGCCGAAAAAGCTTTTACTTCGTCATCCCATTCTAACTTGAGCGGCGACTGGTATCCATTGTATCATCACCAATATCTTTCGGTCGTCCGCTCCAACGTTTTGCTAGACCCGGTTTTCGCGACAAGGTGACAACTTCTCTGCCACTTTCCGCTTGCTTCTTGCGTAGATCTGCAAAGATTGCATCCAAGTCATAGTTGAAGGACTTGGCATACTCTTCACGGATTCGGTGGATCTCTTCGACGATCTCATCATGAAACATAATCAACCTCCTAACAGTTGGTTGCGTGTACAAAGAATCGGTAACTCGTATCCAAAATCAATGCTGATCTCTGCCAATTTTCTCTGAATTTGAGCATTAGCAATATGCTTACAGTTCCACGTTAACAGATAATCCATACCGTGGACAGTTGCGGCGGCAATGTGGATCGCGTCAACTTTCGCTTTTGGAGGCAGATTACTGCGGGTTAAGAATTGTTTAGCCAAACCTTGTGCAGCTTCGTTCAATGCTAACAAGGGAAAATCACGCAAAATATCCAGCCTTTCGGAGGCGATCGCTGTATCTCCTTTAGTTACTTCCTCTAGGACAGCCTCGGAAGTGTACAGAATAAAGTCGTTTCGACGAAATTCCCACCATTCCCTCGTTATCTCAATATTAGCCGCCACAATAATATCTCTGCTGGGTCGAGCAGTTAGGTAGCCTAAGATACTGGTTTCAATATAGACGCTTTCGCTCACGGCAATAGGAGAAAATCTATCCAACGTCCATCATACCCTATTTAGGGCTTGCTGAATAAAGGTGAAATGTAGGCAAGGTAAGGGTTTTGTGGCTTTTCTCGCGAAACAGGTGCAAGATTTTGAGAGAATCGTGCTTCAAAACCTTGCGTCTTCATCGGCCTGCGTCCTGTAGGGGCGAAGCATTCGGATAAAAAATC